>JBGTEU010000702.1:0-2579 GCA_041747595.1 Bythopirellula sp. | reverse complement strand
CCGTGTCGGCGGCATAGCAACGAAAATCTCTACCACCCGGATTGTCGCTTATACGAATCACAATCGAACCGCTCGGCTCGCCGTTAAGAGATGTTTGTCACGCGAGCCAGTAATATTCACAGGCATCCAAGCTAGAGAAGTCGCTCGCGGTTTTGCCAAGGCAATCGAGAAGAGTCGTCATAAACTGTTGGCTTGTGCTATTCTTCCCGAGCACGTGCATGTTGTTATTGCTGCGAGTCGATTCAAGCCGAGCCGAGTCTTAGGACATCTCAAGCGTGAAGCATCCATAGCACTGAAGGATGCCGGGCTGCATCCGTTTCAGACAGAATTTGAATCGACAGGCGTTCTGGCAACGTGCTGGGCCGAAGGACGTTGGAAAGTGTTTCTCGATACACCGCACGACGTTCGACGCGCGATCAACTATGTCGAAAACAACCCGCCCAAAGAAGGCAAACCGCTACAGCGCTGGTCTTTTGTCATACGGCATCGGGACGATGCCGGCTAACCGTTAGCCGGTCCGCTGCGGCGGATCCAATACCGTATTTTAATTAAGACCACGCGATAACTTTTTTTTTCGCGATTCCAGCGTCGTCCCATTCGCCGTGCTCGGCGCGCTGGCCACGGCATCTGCAGGGCCGTCGAGCGGATCACCGCGACTGATTTTCTTAAGCCGATCGTTGGCGTACTGCACATAGTCCGCTGAAAGTTCGCAGCCTAGGTAATCCCGTCCCAACTTCTTCGCCACGGCCAGCGTCGTGCCGCTTCCCGAGAACGGATCGAGCACCAACTCCCCCTCATTGCTACTCGCACGAATGATTCTCGCCAGCAATTGCTCGGGCATTTGGCAGCCGTGAAAGCCTTGGCGCTCTTTGAATGTGCCGGCAACGCGTGAAAAGTACCATGTGTCTTGTTCAGGCGTGAAGCCGTAGCGATCGCTTTGAAAATCTTGGGGTCGCAAGATCCAGGTATCGTCGGGCAGACGGCCCGCGGGGTTGGCCCGTTTGTCTCCGTAGACGAGCGCCCGCGCTGAAGGGACGCGAATCTCCGGATCGTCGGCATTGAACGTGAAATTCTTTTCGTCTTTCACAAAGTGGAACAAGTGGGCGTGAGATCGGCTAAACTTGTTCTTGCAGTTGACGCCAAACGTGTAATACCAGATGACCCAACTCCGGGTCGAAAAGCCGACTTCACGCTGGGCTGCCACCTTGAGTTCCGCCGCGTATTCGTCACCGATGGCGAGCCAGAACGTGCCGCTGGGTTTTAATACGCGATATATTTGGCCGATCCAAGCCCGACACCAATCGAGATATTTTTGATCGTCCTGTCGATCATCGTATTGGTCATACTCGTAGCCGATGTTAAAAGGTGGATCGGCAAAGACCAAATCGACTGAGCCAGAATCAAGTTTCTGCATCAACTCGATACAGTCGCCTTGATGAATCTTCCCTGAAGCGAGTGACATAGGAAATGTTTTATGTACAAATGAGTAATGAGTGGTAAACCAAGTCAATTAATGGGCGCATGTTCACTTTATAAATATATCAATTAGCAAAGTATATGCAAATTGACCTCCTCTTTGAAACTGTACAGAATCTCGCATGAAATACGCCTTTTGCAATGAAATGTTTGGCGACGAGCCGTTCGAGCAAGTGTGGCCCCAAGCCGCGGAAATGGGTTACTCCGGGGTCGAAATCGCTCCGTTCACGCTCTGGAAGGACGACGAGCACTTTGATGCCCGCGCGGTGCCGGCCTTTATGCGGCAACACGTCAAAAAAGTTGCCGCGGATGCGGGGCTCGAAGTCGTGGGCCTCCATTGGCTGTTGGCCAAGACCGCTGGCTTTTATCTGACGAGCCCCGATGCCTCCGTCCGTACGGCCACATCCGAATACTTGAAAGCCCTCGCCGAGTTGTGCGCCGACTTGGGGGGCAAGATCATGGTACTCGGTTCGCCCCAACAGCGCAACTTACTTCCCGGCATCGGCTACAACGATGCCGAACAGTATGCCGCCGAAGTGCTGCGTGCCGCGATGCCGACTTGCCAGGAATTGGGAATCACGATCGCTCTGGAACCGCTTGGCCTCGCGGAGGGGGATTTTATACTCACCGCCGAGGCAGGAATCCGGCTTGCCGAGTTGGTCGGTTCTCCCAACTGTCGGCTGCATCTCGACGTGAAAGCCATGTCGAGCGAGAAGCACGCTATCCCCGTCATTATTACCACCAGCCAAGAATGGCTCGTTCATTTTCATGCCAACGACCCCAATCTCTTGGGGCCCGGCATGGGCGACGTCGAATTCGGCCCGATTCTGCAGACGCTTCACGACATTAAGTACGATGGCTGGGTGAGCGTCGAAGTTTTTAAGTACGAGCCCAGCCCGATGGAAATCGCCCGCGTGAGTATTGAATATATGCAGAAGATCGCCGAGGCAGTCCAGCGCGAAGCGAAGGACGCACAAGTTTAAGCGAGATCGCGGACTTGGTGGGCCTTGTACATTGGCCCTTTTTCTAATGGAGATTGATTCACCTGGCGTCGCAATTCGTCGAGTTCCTCGGGCGAGAGCTCTTGCGTTTCGGTTGCTACC
>JBGTEU010000701.1:0-9783 GCA_041747595.1 Bythopirellula sp. | reverse complement strand
TTCGCAACCTCTTGGCGATATTTTTCCAAGGTTGAAAGTTCGACTGCCGTCGGTTGACGGCTCAAGCACCGCAGGAACAACTCCGCGGTGAGGTCTTCGTCGTTGGGGATCGAATTGATTAAACCGTTCAAGGCATTGTAGCGATTCCCTTTGACCGCGCGATTCACCTGTCCTGAATTCATCAACGCGAGCACCTGCGGGATGGACGAAACCGCCTCTTCGCGGGGGATACTTGGATCGTAGCCAAATACCTCGGAGAATTTGCCGCGTGGCGTGCCGGCAGGCCCCCGGATGATCTGACGCGCGTTGGGGGTTTCTTCCGCCGCGTCGAGCGCCGAAAGCAGTATGTTGAACAATTGGTCGCTGCGTAAGCGTTGAGGCTTATTGGCCGTAAATGGCGTAGCGTCGAGTTCACGGCGCGGGCGGGATTGTCGTTGATAGGCCTCGGTTTCGCAGATCGTGGCGATCAGCCATTTCACATCGTAACCGCTCTCGCGGAACTGGTCGCTAAGCAGTTTTACCGCCGTTGGGGCCACCGGTTCGCGGTCGGGGCCAATGTCGTCGATCGGTGTGTAAAACCCTTCGCCGACCAATTCGGCCCACAGTCGATTCACAATGGCGGTGGCGAACCACTCGTTTTCGGTGAACCACGCCGCGAGTTGTTGCCGCCGCTGGGAGTCGCTCGTCCCCCAGGGAATGGCGCTCGCCGTGAGGAAAAATTTTGGCTCCATTTTGGTCCCCGGAGCTTGGGGATCTTCCAAGTCGGGCATTGTATGTTCGGCGGTCGCTTGCCGTTCGACATTATTACGTCGCGGTGGTCGGAGAAAGCGGTCCTGGCCAACGACTTCAAAACTCCTCTTGGTGAGATCGCGGACCGGACGGACACTCACCCGCGGAAAGAACGCGGCCAGCTCGTGGAACTGCTCGCGTTTCCAGCGGTCGTAAGGATGGTCGTGGCACTGGGCACATTGAATTTGCACGCCCAGAAAAATTCGTGAGACCTCGGCGGCGATTTCTTCGGTCTGACCATCTTGAGCCATCATGATGGCCGTGTTGCCTTGTTCGCGGACGTCGCCGTGGGCGGTGATGAACTGCGTGGCAATCTCGCTCCAGGGGCGATTGTCGTTGAGCCATTGAGCGAGATCGGCTTCAAGCGGGTTGGCCACCAAATTCGCGCGTTCATCGAGGGCCCGAAACAAGATCACGTCCCGCCAATAGCGGGCCCAGTTCTGTCCGTAGTAAGGATCATCGAGCAATTTGGCAACGAGTTTCTCCCGTTTGTCACTCGCTGGATCGAGCAGAAACGCGGTGAGCTCCTCGGGCGTGGGGATATCTCCCACCACGTCGAGCCACACCCGGCGAGCGAAAGTCGCGTCGTCGGTGCGGGGGGCAAGTTCCGTTTGATCGTCAAATAAATCCGCGGCAAGTGCCTGATCGATTAACTTTGCGGTTTCAGTGGGGGACGACGGAGCGGCGGCGAGCGTGTTTGCGAGCCCCGCGAATGTGAGAAACACAAAGAGAAGGCATTTTCGCGTCATGGCTTATAGCCGCGGGCGGTAGCCAGCGGTCTCTACGGGATTTACCGCCGGCGACCGCCCGCGGCTAACATTGCACTATCCATGTTAACCCCGTGGCGGGGCTTGGGTATCGCCGTAGGCAAAACAGGCGGAAAACACGCCGAGAAAACGAAAAAAGCCAGTCTCGTCTTGCGAGACTGGCTTCGTGAGTTTCGTTTTCCACAAGAAATTACCGCTTGGAGAACTGCGTACCACGACGGGCACCGTGCAAACCGTACTTCTTGCGTTCCTTCATGCGGGAGTCCCGCGATAGGAAATTTTTCTCGCGGAGCTTCGGCTCGAGATCGCTATCGTGTTTCATCAATGCCCGGGCGATGCCCTGCATGCACGCGCCGGCCTGGCCCGTGGTGCCGCCGCCGTGCACGCGGATAGTGACGTCGACCGCACCGCGGACTTCGCAGTGATCGAGCGGAGCGACGACCGCGTTGCGATCTTGGGGAACGCGGAAGAATTCCTCCAACTCGCGGTCGTTGATGGTGATCTTGCCGCTGCCGGCCTTAACGCGGACTCGTGCGACCGATGTCTTGCGTCGACCCGTGCCGAGAGCTTCTTCCACGGTTGCTGCCATAAAGAGGTTTCCTTGCTGATAACCTAATCAATTTGTGCTGTAATTACTGGAGGGGTGGTGAGTAGGTGATCATCGCCCTACATACTCACTTATTCACCTACTCACTCCTCACGCCTTTATTGCCAATTCAGTCGGTTCGGGTTGCTGGGCGGTATGGGGATGCGTCGGCCCGGCGTAAACTTTGAGCTTGCTCAGCATCGCGTTTGCCAATTTGTTCTTGGGGAGCATGCGCCTAACGGCTTCTATGAGAATCAATTCCGGCTTATCTTCGAGCCGCTTGCCGGCGGTTACCGTGCGTTGGCGAGTGTAGCCGGTGTACCAGGCGTATTTCTTGTTTTCCCACTTGTTGCCGGTGAAGGTGACCTTCTCCGCGTTGACGACGACGACAAAATCACCCGTGTCGACGTGCGGCGTGTAGGTGGGGCGATGCTTGCCCATGAGGATCGTGGCAATCTCGCTCGCCAGGCGGCCGACGATCTTGTCGGTGGCATCCACCAGGAGCCACTTTTGCTCGACCTCGCCGGTCTTGGCCATATAAGTCTTCATCATCGGAACTTCCACAAAGCTTTTTTACTACAGACGGGTCGCCCCGGTGCATCTTCGGCACCGGTTGGGAATCCACTAATTTACCGGTTCCCTACCCGGCAGACAAGGGCGGGACTTTCGTCGCGACGTCTCAGCGGGGAGGCTCGTTTTTCTGGCGGATTTCTCGCAGTCGGCGTTGTCTGCGGCGGCCCAGCCAGAGGGCCACGGCCCACATGGCCAGAAACCCGCCGGTCGTGGCCGCCACAACCCAAAGCTTACGCCGGTCGTGACCGGGATTCTCTCCGGCCGGTGCCCAATAGGCTCCCAGCCCCAGCAGCAGGCCCCAGAGCACCAGTGCCACGACGATCGCCACCAGGGGCCAGCGACTATTACGGACTTCCGAAGTTGGGTCGTTCATGACGAGCTGCGCTGTTAGTTTAATGCGAAACGGCTTATTGTATTATTGTATTTGAGCAGCTTTAGTTACCACAAGCTTTGTCATTATAACTGGGCTCGGGACGAGCCAGCCAAATAAACAACCTGCAATTGAAACGTGGAGCTCCCCACATGATCATCGGCGTCCCCAAAGAAATCAAACAAGACGAATATCGTGTCGCGATGCTGCCGGTGGGCGTCGAAGAACTCACCCGTCGGGGGCATCAAGTGCTCATCGAACAAGGGGCGGGACTTGGGTCGGGATTGTCCGATCAAGACTATCTTGAGAATGGTTGCGAGATGGTGGCGACGCCGCAAGAAATTTTTGCCCGCGCCGACATGATCGTGAAGGTCAAGGAGCCGATGAGTGCCGAATGGCCCCTACTGCGGAAGGGCCAAATCATATTTACCTATTTCCACTTTGCCGCTGATCGGCAACTCACCGAATCGGTGTTGGCGTCGGATTGCACGGCGGTGGCATACGAAACTTTGGCTGATGATCAGGGCCGATTGCCGCTTTTGACGCCGATGAGCGAAGTCGCCGGCCGCATGAGCATCCAAGAAGGAGCCAAGTATCTCGAGCGGCCGCAAATGGGTCGGGGCATCTTGTTGGGTGGCGTGCCGGGTGTGGCCCCCGCGAACATTACGATTCTCGGCGGTGGCGTGGTCGGTGCGAACGCCGCCAAGATCGCCGCGGGTTTCAATGCCGACGTAAGCATATTGGATATCAATATGGATCGGCTCCGTTATCTCGACGACATCATGCCGCCGAACGTGGACGTGCTTTTCAGCGACCGCCACACGGTTCGCGAACAGATCGCCCGCGCTGATTTGGTGGTGGGCGCGGTTCTGATTCCGGGTGCGAAGGCTCCTCGACTCATTGAGGAAGAAGATCTCAAGCGCATGAAGCCGGGAAGCGTGATTATCGACGTGGCCATCGACCAAGGGGGCTGCATCGCCACCAGCCGACCCACCTCGCACAGCGAGCCAACCTATATCGTCCATGATGTGCTGCACTATTGCGTCACGAACATGCCGGGGGCCGTGGGTCGCACGAGCACGTATGCCCTTTGCAATGTGACACTGCCGTACGTGATTCAAATTGCCCAGCAAGGCATCGAAGCGGCAGCCCGCGGCTCGCGGCCGATTGCACGGGCAATTAACATGCACGCCGGCCAAGTAACCAACAAGCCTGTGGCGGCGACGTTTGATTTGCCATGCGCCGAGCCATTTAATTGATCACACATTGGCCGCTTGCGGCTTAGCGGTGGAACTCATCTCTCATGTCGCAACCACTCGAACCCGTTCACTGGCAAGGAGACTTCGACGGGCATTTGATTCTCTTGGATCAAACCCGCCTGCCCGGTTCGGTGGAACTCATCGAGTGCGTCGATGTCGATCAGGTCTGGATTGCCATCAAGGAGCTCAGCGTTCGTGGAGCGCCAGCGATCGCCATTGCCGCGGCTTTTGGCGTTTGTCTCGGCGCGCAGGCCGCTCTTCATGCGGACCTGGGCGACATGCAGCGCCGCGTCGAGCAAGTCTGCGATTACTTGGCCACCAGCCGCCCAACGGCCGTCAATCTGTTTCAAGCCTTGGATCGCATGCGGGGCGTTTCTCAGCAGGCCTTGTCGGTTCCCTCTCACAAGCTGGCGGCGATGTTACTGGCCGAAGCCCAGGCGATTCACGCTGAAGTCATCGAAATGTGCGCGGCCATCGGCGTGCATGGGGCTGATTTGCTCACTGACCTGCCCACGGGGTGCGGCATTCTCACGCACTGCAATGCGGGACCGCTGGCAACCGGTGGCGAAGGGACGGCACTGGCCGTGATTTTTGAGCTGGCCCGGCGGGGCAAACATCTCCGCGTATGGGTCGACGAAACCCGCCCCCTGTTGCAAGGCGCACGACTCACGACGTTTGAACTCATGGAACGAGACGTCGAGTGTACACTGATTTGCGACAACATGGCCGCTCACGTCATGCGAGCCGGGCAAGTGCAAGCGGTAATCGTAGGCGCCGACCGCATCGTGGCCAATGGGGATACGGCCAACAAGATTGGCACCTACGGCGTGGCGGTCTTGGCCCAGGCCCACGGCATTCCGTTTTATGTCGCTGCTCCCACAACCACTTTCGATTCGACAATTGCTTCGGGAAGTGAAATCCCCATTGAACAACGTCCCGGGCTCGAAGTGGCTCACGGGTTCGGTAAGGCGACCGCGCCTGACGGCGTGGCGGTGTACAATCCAGCCTTCGACGTGACCCCCGCCGAACTTATTTCGGGTATCATTACCGAGCGAGGCGTGGTGCTTGAACCCACCCAAGAACGGATTGGTCGTTTAATTAGTTGACGCGAACCAATGTCATTCCGAAAGGAGTTTGACGACTTGAGGAATCTGGCTTCCCACATTACACGTCTTCCATGCGTGTAGATACTGCGTGCCAGATCCCTCTGTCGGCGAGCCTCCCTCGGGATGACATTGACGCAAGCTTCGAATAGGAATCTCATCATGAGCGAAGCCCAAAAATCTCATCTCTCGATTGGCGAATACTTGATCCAGCGGTTGCAGGATTACGGCGTTGCCGACGTGTTCGGCATCCCGGGCGATTATGTGCTGTCGTTTTACACGATGCTCGAAGAAAGTCCGCTCAACGCGATCGGTTGCACCCGCGAAGACTGCGCGGGTTTCGCCGCCGATGCCTACGCCCGCGTCCGGGGCATGGGGGCGCTTTGCGTCACCTATTGCGTGGGGGGGTTGAGCGTCTGCAATTCCATCGCGGGAGCGTACGCCGAGAAATCTCCCGTGGTGATGATTACCGGCTCGCCTGGCCTAAAGGAGCGGCGGAACAATCCCCTGCTGCACCACATGGTCCGCAACTTCCGCACGCAATACGACGTGTTTGAAAAGCTTTGCATCGCGGGGACGGAACTCGACGATCCGCTTTCGGCGTTTCGGGAAATCGACCGCGTGCTTGCGGCGTGTCAGCGCTATAAACGGCCCGTGTATATTGAGATCCCCCGCGACATGGTACACGTGCGGCCCGATGTGACGCCTTCTTATTTTTCTCATCAGCCCAAGAGCGACAGCCGAGCGCTTGCCGAGGCGGTGGACGAAGCCACGCGACGAATCGAAGAAGCACGTCAGCCGGTGCTGCTCTTGGGAGTGGAACTTCATCGCTTCGGCTTGCAGGATTTGGTGCTGAAAATCGCCGAGCAAGCCAAGATTCCGATGGCGGCCACGATGCTCGGTAAAGGTGTCGTTGGCGAAACCCATCCCCTTTATATGGGTCTCTATGAGGGGGCATTGGGCCGCGATGAAATTACTCGGTACGTCGAGTCGAGCGATTGCGTCGTGCTGCTAGGCACATTCATGACGGATATCAATCTGGGAATCTTCACGGCCGAGCTCAATATCGGCGATTGCATTTACGCCACGAGCGAACAGCTCCGCATTCGGCACCATCATTACCACGATGTGCAGTTTGCTGATTTCTTGCGAGAGCTTTCCAGGCGCAAACTCAACGTCAAACAGCCCTTGCCTCCTGCCCCGACCGAATGGAACAAGGAACCGTTTGAGTTGCGGCCCGACGCGCCGATCAAGATTACGCGGTTGATGGATCGACTCGATGAACAGCTTCAAGACAACACGATTGTCGTGGCCGATATCGGTGACGCGCTGTTTGCCTCGACGGAGCTGACCACGCATGGCCGCACGGAATTTTTAAGCCCGGCGTATTACACTTCGATGGGTTTCGCGGTTCCCGCGGCGCTCGGTGCTCAAGTCGCACGGCCCGAAGCCCGCGTGGTGGCCATCGTCGGCGACGGGGCCTTTCAAATGACGGGGATGGAACTCTCAAACATCGTCCGCCGCAAGATGCCGGTGATCGTGATCGTGCTCAACAACGGCGGTTACGGCACTGAGCGGCTGCTGCACCCCGGCGATTATGAGTTCAACGACATCCACTCATGGGAGTATCACAAGCTTCCTGAACTATTGCGTGGAGGAACGGGTTACGAAATCCGCACCGAGGGAGATTTCGACCAGGCGCTCCTAACCGCCTGGCAAGACACATCGGGGCCCAGTATTTTCAACGTGCATCTCGACCCCAAGGATTGCAGCCACGCGCTCGCGCGGATGGCCGAACGGATGAGCAAGACCGTGGTGCAGAAGTAGCGAACTCCACCAGCCTGGCAAACATTGTCAAGTTCAGCTTGAAGGCAGTTGTATAATCCTTAGCCGGAGAGCAACGCTCTCCGGGAAGACCCGGACCGCGTTGCGGCCCGGCTAGGGAAAACCTCTTTTCGCTCGAACTTTGCCGCCGTCACGGCGTCATGTCCCAGTGCTCGGGCGAGCGCCAAAGTCCCGAGAGCAATAGTTCGCGAATAAAGGTCAATTCCTTCGGCAGGCGATCGTACAGCTTGAAGAACAATTCATCGTGCGACGCGATCTCTTGCATCCATTCGCCACGCTCGATGCTCATCAGTTGCTCGAATTGATCTTCCGTGAAGTCAAGGCCACGCCAATCAATGTCTTTGTATTGGGGCATCCAGCCGAGCGGTCCTTCGATGCTCGCCGCCTTGCCTTTCGAGCGGCCGACGATCCATTTGAGAATCCGCATGTTCTCGCTGAAACCGGGCCAGAGGAAATTTCCGTCGGCATCTTTGCGGAACCAGTTCACGTTGAAGATCCGCGGCGGGTTCGGCAGCTTTCGCCCAAAATTGAGCCAGTGGGCTAGATAGTCACCCATGTGGTAGCCGCAGAACGGCAGCATCGCCAGCGGGTCGCGCCGCACTTGGCCTTGTTTGCCGAATGCGGCGGCCGTGGTTTCGCTGCCCATCGTCGCGGCCGTGTACACGCCGAACGCCCAGTTGAATGCCTGGTAAACTAGCGGCAACACGGTGCTGCGGCGTCCGCCAAAGATGAATGCCGAGATCGGTACACCGTCGGGATTGTCGTACTCGGGATCGACGCAGGGGCATTGCGACAGAGGGGCCGTGAATCGCGAGTTCGCGTGGGCTGCCTTTTCCTTGCTGTCGGGGGCCCAATCGTTCCCCTTCCAGTCGATCACGTGCGCGGGGGGCTTCTCGGTCATCCCTTCCCACCATACGTCACCATCATCGGTGAGTGCCACGTTTGTAAAGATCGTGTTCTCGCGGATCGACGCCATCGCGTTGGGATTCGACTTGTCATTGGTTCCCGGTGCGACGCCGAAGAAACCGGCTTCGGGATTGATCGCGTAAATCTTGCCGTCCTCGGCGGGCTTAATCCATGCGATGTCGTCGCCCACGCAGGTGACTTCCCAGCCGTCGTCGAGAAACTCCTTGGGGGGAATCAGCATCGCGAAATTCGTCTTGCCGCATGCGCTGGGGACTGCCGCGGCGACGTAGGTTTTTTCGCCTTCGGGGTTCTTCACGCCGGTGATCAGCATGTGCTCGGCAAGCCACCCTTGTTCGCGGGCCAGGACCGAAGCGATCCGCAGCGCGAAGCATTTTTTGCCAAGCAGCGCGTTTCCTCCGTACCCGCTGCCGAAGCTCCAGATCGACCGTTCTTCGGGGAAGTGGACGATATATTTGTCCTTGGGATCGGTCGCGCAGGGCCAACTCACGTCCTCCTGACCCGGCGAGAGGGGTGCGCCGACCGAATGGAGGCATTTGGTGAATTCGCCGTCGCCGAGAGCCTTGAGGACCGCTGTTCCCATGCGGGTCATGATCCGCATGTTGGTCACCACGTAAGCCGAATCGGTGAGTTGAATGCCGATGTGCGAAATGGGGGAACCGATCGGCCCCATGCTGAATGGGATCACATACATCGTACGGCCCCGCATGCAGCCGTCGAACTTTGGCGTGAGCAGGGTCTTCATCTCGCGGGGGGGCATCCAATTGTTGGTCGGGCCGGCGTCCCCTTTGCTCAGCGAGCAAATGTACGTGCGATCCTCCACGCGGGCGACATCGCTCTCGTGGCTGCGGGCCAGGAAGCAGTTCGGCCGCTTCTCGGGATTGAGGCGAATGAACGTGCCGCTCTCGACCATTTCCTCACAGAGTCGGTCGTATTCTTCCTGCGAACCGTCGCACCAATGCACGGAGTCGGGTTGGCAGAGGGCGACCATCTCGTCGAACCAAGCGATGATCTCGCGATTCTTGACAACTTTGGGGACTTCGGCAGCAACGGTGGACATCGTACAAATCTCCTCACGACTCATGTCATATACAAATATTGGCGGCGGCGAACCACACGAGCATGATCCAGCCATGCTCAGAAATGTGATTGTGACACTTCGCTCTCTATTAATGCAACTGTCACACCAAAAATAGGGCATGCGGATTGCGAGAAATTCTTATGTGTCGCCAAAAAAGCCCGTGCCGACGGGTACGCTCGCCCGGGCAAGTGTGCGAAAAGGCACGCCGCACAATTGGCCGCTAGCTTAAAAACCAATACATGGGCGTCTGGGCGTTTCCGCTCGTCCCGTACATCTGGGTAGTCTGCCGTTAAGCGTTGCCGGTTTCATTTCACAGTTCTCTGAGAGTCCCAACAATCCAAAACTTCTGATGCGCAAATTTTTTACAGGAGATCACAGAGGAAGCGGAGATGAACCACTCATAGACGCCAATCGAACGCTAAAGTTCATTTCATGTCCTTCAATTAGCGAGCATTAGCGGTTTCTGCTTTTCTCGCCTCTGCTGCC
>JBGTEU010000700.1:0-3995 GCA_041747595.1 Bythopirellula sp. | reverse complement strand
GAGTGCCTTCGATAGTGATTAATCGCAAGTCATTGAATTTCACGGTATACACGCCTGAAAATTCGCTCGGATCGAGATGCAAGTGCAAGTGCTGTAGGTTCTCAAGATCGAGAATGCCGTCATCGTCGGGACCTCCAGGGCTTCCAGGGGGGGCTCCAAGGCCAATCCAAGTAGGCGAGTTGATCGGCATGGTCAGGATGTGATTACCCAGGAGCTGGCCAAACCACGCGAAGTTGTAGTACGTGAGGTCTTCATCAACTAGAGTCACGATAGGACCCAAGAACCCGTCGGCCTCGGCGGGGCCTTCGAGCGTCACGTCCAGTTGAATATAGTTGTTGCCCGGGTCCAGGATAATGCCGTCTTCGCCGATGTATTTCCAGTTGCTTCCATAACCGCTGGACGTCACGCCGTAGTGGCCAACCCCGTAATCGATAGTTCCATTTGTCAACCAATTGTCGAAAAGGAGATTCTCGGCATAGCCATCCTCAATCCAACCGAAACCTGTGATGAGGGTGTCAGCCTTGGCCGCTTTTTCGTTGGCAACCAGGGCGGAAATCGCCATGGCCACTGTTAAGAATCTCATAGTCTTAGTCATGTTTGTCGCTTCCCCTCTATTGAATTAGACAAGTGATTGTTTTCGACTCTTCCGTTCGAAGCGATGATTGTCTTCTTCGGTCCAGGCCTGCCCGCCACGATCGATCTTGTAAATTTATTAACCTATGCACTGCTGGGCCGACCCCAGCAGTGCATATGAGGGCTTCGCCTCCGATGCCTTCTATTTACGCCGTCGAAGTCCCAAAAAGACACCACAGCTACTGAGCAGCACGAGCGAGCTTGGTTCGGGAACAAAGTTCGTTAGTGCAAGATGTTGCCACTCCACGGTGTAAGCGTCACCTGGGTTGCTCTGAAACGCACCAGGATCAAGCTCCATGTGCATGTGCAGCAGATTATTGAGATCAAGCCCTGGAGTTGATGCCACAGGCAATGGCGGCGAACCAGGATTGAGAGCAATCGTTGGTGATTGAACGTCCATTGTGAGGGTGTGGGTTCCCAAAGTTTGCCCATACCATCTGTAATGGTAATGACTGCCATCCCCGTCAATAAGTTGAAGGAGAACTCCCAATTGCCCGTCTGCTTCTGGGGGGCCACTCAAAGTGACTTCCAGTTCGATGGTGGTGTGTCCCGCCCCCACGATTCCATGGCCGCCGATGTATTTATAGTTGCTTCCGTAACCGCCCGCCGTAATGCTATAACTTGTTGGTCCCGACACGATGACGGGATCCACGTTCGTGGGCGGCCCCGCGGCAGCCCAGTTGCCAAACAGCGCGTCCGAAACGAAGTTGTCAAAGGTCTCAATTGTGACGTCGGCTCGCACATTGCTCGACAGCATCAAGATCGCGCTTAGGGCTGCGAACACTGCGCAGCGATTCAAAGTGTGTCTCATCGAAAGTTTCTCCCTTAAAGTCTTCATTAGCTTGAGAAGTTGCCTTGAAAAAGGTGTTTGAAAAAGTATCCGGCACGTATGTGCCACGCCTGCAACTAATAACGTTTGCCCTCCCCGACAGTGTTAGAGGCCAACTGAATGGAAAGCGACCGGTTGAACTGGGGTCGCACGAATGATCGGTGCACATCTTCCGCCGAAGAACTCACCGATAATCGCTCGATAAGAAGCCGAGCGGTGTCTGTTTCACCGTTAGCTAGTAATTCAGCAGCCTCATCTAACAATTTTACTTGAGTCGAACCAGACTTACGGAGTTGGTAGAGTTTTTCGGGAAGCCGTAGATCGATGGCAGTCTGTTTGAAATCGTCGCCTGTTTCGCCACTTCGAAATTCTTGCACGATTTCAAGGAGCGAATAACCGAACTCGTGACACGGTTCGATCATCGTTCCTTCGCCGAAGTCATTCCAGGTCACAAGCTGGACAATCGGCCAAGGGCCGTTTAAGCACGCGGCAAGCGTTTCCCGCATGGTCTGGCCATCGCGGTGAGGAATGTCGGGATAGCCTTTATCGTAACGATCATGAAATCCGGGAAACGCCGAGACGATCGTTTGCGTGGGAACTCTCGACACGAGAGCGAATTCCCGATGCAAACGTTCCTCGATCAATTCCGGGCTCGCTTGGTCTTCCCACACTTGGGGATAGACCCAAGCGAATCCGCCATCGGCCTTTACGTCTTTCCAAAGATGATGGAGGGCGAAGAAGCGGGGACGATTGGCCAAGGGGGCAAAACTCGCCTGCCAATCCGCTGCGGAAGTCACGTAAATTGGTCCGAAATTCAATAACAGCGGCTGATCACCGATGCGGAAATAGTGAGGGCCTGCGAACCAATTTTGCTCGAGCCAGCGGAAAGTTTCCGCAAGATGATTGCCAACCTGTTGCTCGCTTAACTTTCCGCTCTCGATCAATTGCTTGATCGTACGATCTTCAAAGCAAACCGCGAACTTGAGGCCGATCTTGGCCGTGCCGGCAAAAATTGCGAGTGCGGCTTGATGGCTTTCCGGGTAGTCGTCGTGTTGAGCCAGCCCATACCAATCGACGATCAATCCGTCGATCCCGGCGAGCTTCATCTGCAACAAATGACATTCGATGACATGGGGATCCGAAGAGTCGTAAGCCCCCAAAAGCGGATGATAGTGCGAGGCAAGCTCAGGGAGTCCTTGTTTATCAAGGATCTCTGGATTGAATTGCTGGCGGTTGCCGGTCCAATGCTTGCCCCATTCGCCACGGATAGGTTCGCTAACGAACCATGGCATGTAGTGAACGAGTAAGGTCTTTCTTGCCTGAACGAAGGGATCGACCCGATCGGTTTCTCGGGGCTCAGCGGCACGAGCCAATTGCGCGGAACAGCAAACTGCCCCTAAACAGGGAAGTAACAGGCAAACCCAAACCCACGATGAGGGATGTAGTGCACTGCACTTCATGATTAACGTCTGACAAGTTAAGAATCGAGAATAGTAGGTCAGCAACGAAGCAATTTGAAAAAACAAGTTATAGCATTGTTGCACCTTGTAGCGTTTATGCTATATTGGTATCAAACCAGTGTCAACAGTTTTGTTGTTGATTTTTTAGAAAAAGAAACATCTGGCCCAAAACAAATACAATTTCCATCCCAGCGAGGCACGCTGCGGAGCGACTTTGCCCCGCCAATGACCGTGCCCGCTCAGTGTCCCGGGTTCAAGAAATAGGCGACCACGAGCATGCCGTCACAAGCGAAGTACACGGAAGTGATGTCCGTCATCGAGCGTCGCATCCGTGAAGGGGATTATTTGCTCACAAGTATTCCCGGCGAACGTAAGATCGCCGAGGAAACGGGCGTCAGTTATATGACGGCTCGTCGGGCGGTTCTCAAATTGCTCGATCAAAAAGTGTTGATTCGTCAACCGTCCGGCGCACTTGATATTCATCCTTCGTACGCCAAGCAAGCTCGACCCGCGGAAGTGGTGTTGCTTTACCCCGCTTACCCATCGACCTACTTAACTCAATTGCGTGGATTGGTTTCTGACTTCGCTGAGAAACGAGGAATTCGTCTGCGACCCGCGCAGTTCATTCATTGGGATGAGAGCACCGTGGTCGAAGCCGCAGAGCAAGCGCGGGGAGCTTTTGTGATTCCCTCGGGTGCCGCTATCCCCACTCGTTTGATTGAAACGTTCAAGGAAAACAAGGTCGTGATCCTCGACGGCGATTTTGCCGAAGTGGGATTGCCCTCAATCCGCTTGTTTTCTGAAGAGAATATCGAGATGGTCATGGACCATCTCTACGAGTTGGGCCACCGGCATATCGACTGTGTAAATACTCAAAACCAAAACGCCGAAATCGAACGGCGGATCGACATCTGGGATCGCTGGATTCGCCGTAAAGGCGTCGTAGGACAACTGTGGGATAGCCCGGCCGAGGTTTACCCGGATCCTACGATTATTTCTTACAATTTGATGGCTCGTTTGCTCGATGAAAATCTGATCAAAGCCACCGCCATGATCGGAACGACTTGCCCCGC
>JBGTEU010000699.1:0-11287 GCA_041747595.1 Bythopirellula sp. | reverse complement strand
AGTTCGTAATCTCCCGCCGGCAACAGCAACAAACCGTTTGCTCGCGTGAGCGCCGCCAGATCGGCTGAACCCCGCCAGGCGAGTGGCTCCACCGTGTCCTGTTCTTGTGCGCCTCGGTCCAAACGACAGGGGTGATAAGTGGGTCGTTCACCACGATGTTTGACCGTGGCGGTGAGTAGGCCCCGCAAAGGTTTGCCGACAAGAAACTCATCCCCGGCGAGCGCCGTGATTGTTGGCTTGACGAACAACTGAAACGACACGAGCGTGCTCACGGGATTTCCCGGTAAGCCGAACACCAACGTCCGCCGGCCTTCCGCTTCACGTGTGCCAAACCAGAGGGGCTTCCCCGGTTTCATGCGGACCTTGTGAAAGACTTCCTCGACTCCCAATTCGGCGAGCACGGCGGGAACCAAATCCATCACCCCCGCCGAGACGCCGCCGGTAATCAAGAGAACGTCGGCCTCGAGACCTTGCGAAATCGCCGTGCGGAGCTCCTCGACGTCATCGCGGGCGATCCCCAAATCGAGCGGCGTGGCGCCCGCTTCGGTCACCGCAGCCACGAGCATGGGTCCGTTGGAATTGCGAATTTGTCCCGCGGCAAGTTGCTTGCCGCATTCCACAATCTCGTTGCCCGTCGAGAGCACCGCGACGCGCGGCCGGGCGATCACGCTTACCATCGCCTTTCCCACCTCGGCCATGAGCGCGAGATCAACGGCTCGCAGTTGCTTTCCGGCGGGGATAACTTCTTCCCCACTGTGAAAGGAACTGCCGCGCTGGAAGATCCCGGCCCCTTCGGCAATTGGCGAAGTGGGCAGGCGAACCGTGTTCTCATCCAACCGCTCGGTCTCTTCGTGTTTGACGACGGCGTTGGCCCCGTCGGGAATGGGGGCGCCGGTCATCACTTGAATCGTAACGCCCGGTTCGACGGCGTGATGCGGCACGTCGCCGGCGATCACCTGCTCGACGATTCGCCGCGTCGGCGTGGGGTCGCTCACCGCGATTGCAAAGCCATCGAGCATGGATTTATCGAACGGCGGAGAATCGATGTCGCTGACAATCGGTTCCGCCAGCCGCAGGCCGAGCGATTCGCCGAGAGCGACCCGCGCCGCGGGAAGCGGTTGGGTCCATTCTGCGACGTGCGCCAGGGCTTGTTCGACTGTGATCATTGGCTTGCTCCGTTGCCGGTGCTATATATGTCAGACACTCTCACAGTGTCATTCTGAAAGGAGTTCAGCGATTTGAAGAATCTAGCTTCCATCCGCTCACGTTTTCTATTCGTGATGATACTACAGGCTAGATCCTTCGGTCGCCTAGGCTCTCTCAGGATGACATTTATTGGTTGACCGCCAGCTCAGTTGACCTCAAGAAACCGCCGCAGCATGTCTGTGCCTGCGTAGGTGAGAAAACTCTCGGGATGAAATTGCACACCGAACAGCGGTTCCGAGCGATGTTCCACCGCCATGATTTCACGCATCCCATCGGGGGCGTCGCTCCAGGCGGTCATTTTTAGTTCCTTGGGGAGTGTATCGGGCTTGATTACCAAGCTGTGATACCGCGTGGCTTGGAAGGGATTTTCGAGCCCCTCAAACAGCGTGCTGCCGTCGTGGTGAATCTGATCGACCTTGCCGTGCATTAGGCGCCCGGCGCGCACGATCGTGCCGCCGAGGGCTTGGCCGATGGATTGATGGCCCAAGCAAACCCCCAACAGCGGCAATTTGCCGATGAGTTTCGTGACGCACTCGACCGAAATTCCCGCTTCCGAGGGCGTGCAGGGCCCCGGCGAAATGATGAGCCGATCGGGCTTCCGCGAGAGGATTTCGTCGACCGTGATTTGGTCGTTGCGGTCGACTTGGATATCGAGGGTTGGATCGATTTCCCCCAGCCGCTGCACGAGGTTGTAGGTGAAGGAATCGTAGTTGTCGATGATTTGGATCATGGACTTATTCTAATCGGCCAGCGGTGGTTGGAGGATGGGGGGACCATAGACTGTGGGACTGTGGACTGTAGGACGATGGTCAGTGGACGGGAAGTTTCCGGCAAAAGTTCGCTCGTGATTGTTAAAACATGAGAAAACTCCGGCCATTTTTCGATAGACCAGGGCTCGAAGCGGCCCACGATATCTCTATTTCTTCCCGAAGCTTTAGGGACTGAGCGGTGGCTCGCCTTTCATAATCCTTCGCATTTGAGACTCCTTTAGGTTAGTGGCACGCGATGTCAATGATTCGCTGTCACCCCTATATGCCCGGAACTTATTATGCCGGCGACCACTATGCTTGCAAAAGGGGGGCGTTCTGGCTCGCCTACACCCTGATTCGCCGATGCGATATACTGTGCAGGTTCGATTCCCAGTTCTTATCCTGACTGTCCTGTACCAATATGCCCAAATACGTTGTGCGACATGGCGTGATGCGCAACCTGGGGGTCTTCTCCAGCCGGGGGAGCGACGTTTTCGCGCGGGGGGTGCAAGTCATCGCCCGTACGTCGCGTGGCCTCGAGGTGGGCGAAGTTCTGTGCGAAGCCAACGAGCTGGCGCTCGCCAATTTGCAGGACCCCAAGAATGGACAAATCTTGCGTGAGCGCACGGCCGACGACGCGGGGGAATTGCGCCGCCTGATGGAGCAACAAGCGCACGAACACGCCGCCTGCCAGAAGCATATCGAAGATTTGAATCTCGACATGCGGCTCGTGGACGTCGAACGCATCTACGGCGGCGAACGGGTGGTGGTCTATTACCTGGCCGAAGATCGCATCGACTTTCGCCAATTGGTGAAAAGTCTGGCCACCGAGTTTCAGACCCGCGTGGAAATGAAGCAGATCGGTGTCCGCGACGAAGCCAAGTTGTTGGCCGATTATGGCGATTGCGGAAAACCAGTGTGCTGTAACACCCATCTCTCGGAAATGCCCCCCGTCTCGATGCGGATGGCCAAGCTACAAAAAGCCACGCTCGACCCCAGCAAGATTTCCGGCCGGTGCGGGCGGCTCAAATGCTGTTTGCGGTACGAATACGACACTTACCAGGAGTTGCAAAAAGATTTACCCCCCGTGGGTTCAGAAATTATCACCAACGAAGGGCGGGGACGAGTGCTGGCACAGGAAATCCTCGCTGGTCGTATCTTGGTGGAAATGGAAGACATGCGCCACTTGGTCATGGAGAGCGCAGCGGTTCTGACGGTGCTAAAAAAGTCAGGGTCGCGGAAGTCGGCCGGTGCGAGTAAATCGCAGAATTCCGAGCAGGAAGGGGTTTTAGACGAGGATTTCCCGCCTCAAGAGGCTGACGATTCATTTGCGGCAGAGTAAGATTGACTGAAGGTGGCAACTCGATTCCCAGTTGCGATGCAGCACCGATAGCGATAAGCGACACAGCCATGACCATGCTTGATCCCGATCATCCCCTTTCCGAATTGTTGTGTCGCGACAAGCGATACGATTTGGACGCCTATATTTTTGTCTTCGAAGCGCTCGATCACGCGAAGAAGCTTGGCATGGGTGCCGATCACTTCGCCGACGATGCTTATGCCGAGGACGAAGGGGCGCCCGAGCGGCACGTCACGGGGCAAGAGCTTTGCGAAGCGATGCGCGTCTACGCCCACGAGCAGTATGGCTACATGGCCAAGTGCGTGCTCAACAGTTGGGGCATCAAGAACACGGGCGATTTTGGCGAGATCGTGTTCAACCTCATCAAGATCGAACAGATGCGCAAAACGCCGCACGATCGCCGCGAGGATTTCGACGACGTGTTCGATTTCGACGAAGGGTTTCAGCACAGCTTTCAGTTCTCACCGCTCGATCCAAGCGAGGAGCGCGATTATTGATGCCGGCCAACAAACGGCACGCTCGTCCGGCGACTGGCGAACCGGCCGGCCAACCGACTGGGGCTCCCAGCGTGGATCCTGCCCCGTCGCCCCCTCGCGCGAGCCGTTGGCAACTCATCGTTTCCAGTGTTTTAGTCGCACTGTGGGTATTTTTTCTGGCCTGGATGGCTTTTAGCGGTTGAACTCCACGCCGCGCCACTCTTGAATAGAGTGATCCATGAGGCCTGGGGAGGGACGCTGCCGAGGGTGAACCGCGGCAGTGAGATGTCAAATCAGGGAATGCAATTGAGATGAACGTAGTTCCAGTCGGTGACAACTTGGTTGTCAAACGGGTCGAGGCCGAAGAATCCACCGCGGGCGGAATCGTGTTGCCGGATGCCGCGCGCGAAAAACCTCAACAGGGCCGCGTGCTGAGCGTCGGCGACGGTCCACTGCTTAAGAGCGGCGAACGTGCCGCTCCCGAGGTGCAAGAAGGCGATCGCGTGGTCTTCGGCAGTTATGCGGGGCAAGAAGTCGATATCGACGGCGAATCGTTGCTGATTCTTCGCACTCGTGACGTGCTGGCCATTCTCCGTTAATCGGTGAGCGTCTGTCGCAGAAACAGCCGGTATTGTCGGTAATTGCGACACAATGGGAGTTCCCTCTTCGCGGGAGCATTTCTCTCCCCGCCTTCCACGGGGTAGGATTACTGGAGAGTCGCACGTATCGATTCTCGACGCATCCCGCCAGCGAGGAGCCCCCGCGATGTTCAAATTCTCTTCGGTTCTCATTTCCCTCTGTGTCTTCACGTTGGGCAACGCTTACGTCTTCGCGGCCGATGCCGACGAGTTGGTGGAAAAAGGGATCGCCTACCTCGAAAAATCCCAAGCCGAAGATGGCTCGTTTAGCAGCGAAACCGGCACGGGAGTGACGTCGCTGGTGACCACCGCCCTGTTGAAGAATGGCCGCTCGCCGGCGGATCCCGTGGTCGCCAAGGCGCTCGAATATCTGCTGCAGTTTGTCCAAGCGGATGGCGGCATCTACAAGCCGGGAAGTACCCACCGGAATTACGAAACCTGCCTTTCCGTGGTCGCCTTTCACTTGGCCAACGTCGACGGCAAATACACCGAGCTGGTTGCCAACGCGGAGAAATACATAAGAGACGTACAGTGGGGCGCCGGCGAGGGCCATGACGAATCGAGCATGAACTACGGCGGCGCGGGTTACGGTTCGCATTCCCGGCCCGATTTGTCGAACACGTCGTTCCTGATCGACACGCTCAAGGCACTCGGCAACAGCGAAGACGACCCCGCGATTCAAAAGGCGCTGATATTTGTTTCGCGGTGCCAGAATCTCAAGACCGAGCACAACGATACGGAATTTGCGGACAAGAATCCCGACGGCGGTTTTTATTACACGATTGCGGCCGGTGGTTCGAGCCAAGCGGGCGACGAGCCCGATGGCGGATTGCGAAGCTATGGGTCGATGACCTACGCGGGACTCAAGAGCATGATTTACGCCGGCGTGAAGGCCGACGACGAAAGGGTGAAGGCCGCCCTGGATTGGATCGCGCAGCATTACACGCTCGGCGAAAACCCCGGAATGGCCGACAGCGGTTTGTTTTATTACTACCACACGTTCGCCAAATCGCTCGACGCGGTGGGGAAGCCGGAACTAATCGACGGCGAGGGCAAATCGCACGACTGGAAGGCCGAACTCGTGAACGAACTTGCCAAGCGTCAACAGCCCGACGGCAGTTGGGTAAACTCCCAGCCCCGCTGGTTGGAGAACGATCCCAATCTGGTTACGGGGTATGTGCTGCTAGCTCTTTCCTACTGCAGGTAAAAAGCGGATTTGATTATTCTCGCGAAACCGTAAGCGATCCGCTTGCGGTTTCGCGGTTCTGCAACTTTCTGCTAGCACCCGCGCGGGAATGCTCTTTGCCCGCGTGCGGCCTTTTGTTACACCACGCCCCGCGTGAGTCGGGCGATGTGCGCCGACGCACGCGCTCACTTGGAACGCGCTCGCATTATTCATTCGGGGTTCTCCCATGGAAACGAATTCAACCGCTCGCCCTTCCCGCAATTTATTTCGCCGCTTGTTGTGGCCCGCCGGTATGGCACTGGCCGTCATCGGCGCGAGTTGCGGAGGGGCTTACTGGTGCTTGAACGGCTCCGCCGAAGCGGAAACCGATACGGAGAATCCGCTCCGAGCGCACTCGGCAACCGAGGAATTAAAAAATCTCTTTGCCGCGGAAAAAGCGGAACCGCAACTCACACCCCAAGCACAACAACTTTTTGGCGGGGCTGCTGACACTTCCGCGACGGTGGGCACGAGTGGGACCGTCGTTGGCGATCGCTATGGCCAATATGCCCCCGAAGTCGCTTTGCCCCCCTTGGTCGAAGAGGAAAGCCCCGAGACAACCGAAGAGATCACGCGCGGCCAAGGTCCCGACGTGAACCCGTTGCGACCCATGGACGTGCAAGTTCAGCAAGCGGCCGCGGAAGAGGAAATCACACCAACCGACGTTGATCCCCGCGAAGCTTTCGCGGAAGCCGCCCCGGTGCAGGAGCACACGGCGATGCCACCTGCCGAAGTCACAACACAGCCGTCCGTCGATCCGTTGGCCAACGCTTTTCAGAACGCCCAACCCTTGGGACAAGTGGCGCCGGCACCCAACAGCAATCCGTTCGCTGCGATTCCCACGCCAGCAGCCGCACCGACGGAGAATTACCGCTATTCCGCAACGTCGCAAACACCGAGCTTACCGCCGGCGGTGGATTTGAGTGCCACGAATGCGGCGAGCACATCGCGACAGCCGACCCCCGCGTTTCCGATGGAAGAAGCACGGGTCCCCACTCCCGCGGAACCGCAATTTGCCAGCGTCGAACCAGCGAACACCGGCCTGACGCCGACCCCCGGTTTGGCTTCGCAACCTGGTTCGGGTCGCCCCGGCGAGCGTTTGCTCGAGGGTTCGCAAACGCCGTCGCTCACGATTTTGAAACTCGCGCCCCCGGAAATCCAAGTCGGCAAGCGCTGCACCTTCGGCATCCGGGTGCAAAACTCCGGTCAACGGACCGCGCAGAACGTGCAAGTCCATGACGAGATTCCCCTGGGGACCGAACTGGTCGGCACCGCCCCGCGGGCATCCGTTTCCGGCGGCAAAGTGGTGTGGGACCTCGGCACGTTGTCGGTCGGTGAAGAGCGGACCGTCGAGATGGAATTGATCCCCACCGAGGAAGGGGAACTTGGCAGCGTTGCCACGGTGACCATGGCGGCCCAAGCGTCGGCCAAGGCCCGCTGCACGAAGCCGGAACTTGCGATGCGACTGTCCTCGCCTCCGCAAGTTCACGCGGGTCAGCAACATTTGGTACAGATTGAAATCACGAACCCCGGCAGCGGCGAAGCCACGGGGGTGATGGTTTTGGAAACGGTTCCCGCGGGCGTAAGCCACGAAGCGGGTCCTGCGCTGGAGTTTGAAATCGGTAACTTGGCCCCGGGCGAGTCACGACGCTTGGAATTGGTGCTCACCGCCGAGCACGCGGGCCGCGTCAAAAACACGATGACCGCCAAAGCGGATGCGGGGCTGCACGTCGAAGCGAGTTGCGAATTCGAAGTGATCGCCCCCGATTTGCAGGTGACCGTGGAGGGCCCCGACCGAAGATTCCTCGAGCGACCGGCCACGTATCAAGTGAGCATCGACAATCCGGGCACGGCCCCGGCGAAAGAAGTGCAACTCGTGACGCATCTCCCCAAGGGATTGCAATTCGTGAGCGCCAACAATTTGGGTGAGTACGATGCCGCGGCCCACAGCGTGATTTGGAGCCTCGCGGAACTTCCCGCGAACGAACGGGGCACGGTCGAGTTGGTGGCTTTGCCGGTTGAACCGGGGCAGCACGTCATGCACTTCAACACCAAGGCTCGCGATGGTCTCACCGATGAAACTCAAAAAGAAGTGACGGTCGAAGGAATCGCGGCGTTGATGTTCGAAGTGGTCGACATGGACGACCCCATCGAGGTCGGCGGCGAAACGACTTATGAAATTCGCGTGGTGAATCAGGGCTCGAAGGCCGCCGCCAACGTGCAGGTGATGGCGATCATGCCCCCCGGCTTGCGAGCCTTGTCGGGTCAGGGTGATACTCGCCACACGATTCAAGGCGAGCGGGTGGTGTTCGCGCCACTGGCCCAATTGGGACCCAAGGCGGAAAGCACCTTCCGCATTCAAGCCCAGGGCGTACGCGCCGGCGATCAACGGGTTCGGGTGCAAATCACAACCGACGAAATCCGCGAACCGATCACCAAGGAAGAAAGCACCCGGGTTTACGCGGATCATTAATCTCACAGCCGCTTGCGGCTTAGCGGAGTGCTGCGGTTGTCACCGCTAAGCCGCAAGCGGCATTGCTATGCGCGTTCGAAAATCGTCGCGATGCCCTGGCCGATGCCGATGCACATCGTGGCGAGTCCCAGCGTGGCGTCGCGGTCGATCATCGTGTGAATCAACGTCGTCGCGATACGTGCCCCGCTTGCTCCGAGGGGATGGCCAATCGCGATGGCCCCGCCGCGGACATTGACTTTCCCTTCGTCGAGGCCGAGCATCTCGATGCATGCGAGCGCTTGTGACGCGAAGGCTTCGTTGAGCTCGATGAGATCCAAGTCGGCGAGTTTTAATCCTGCCCGCTCGAGCGCCTTTTGAGTCGCCGGCACGGGGCCGGTCCCCATCACCGCGGGATCGACCCCTGCGACGGCTGTCGAGCGGACACGAACCAGTGGTTTGAGCCCCAGCGATTTCGCTTTTTCTTCGCTCATCATCAACAGCGCGGCCGCACCGTCGTTGAGTGGCGAACTATTCCCCGCGGTCACGGTGCCAATCCCCGGCATGAAGGCCGGCTTTAACGCGGCGAGCGCCTCAAGGCTCGTGTCGGGCCGGATGCACTGATCGGTGGTGACTTCAAGCGGACTCCCGCTCTCGTCGTGACCCCAGACGGGAATAATCTCGCCGGCGAATTCACCCTTTTCCGTCGCTGCGGCCGCCTTTTGATGGCTGGCAAAAGCAAAGGCGTCTTGCGACTCGCGACTGATCCCTTGCGATTGAGCAAGGAACTCGGCGGTAAAGCCCATGTGCAGGGCCCCCTTGCTCGTGGCGTGGAACAGCTTGGGATTGAAATCGACTCCCGCATCCATGGGGATGTGCTGCATATGCTCGAGCCCGCCGACGATTTGCACGTCCTCACCCCCGGCGATGATCGAATGGGCCCCTTGGTTGATGGCCTGCAGGCTGCTGCCGCAAAGGCGATTGATCGTGGCCCCCGCCGTGGTCGATGGCAGGCCCGACATGAGCGCCACGATCCGCGCGATGTTGAAACCTTGTTCGCGCTGCTGTTGGGTGTTGCCGAGCACGACGTCTTCAATTTCCGCGGGATCGATGCCGGTCCGCTCAATAATCGCTTTCACCACCGCAGCCGCAAGATCATCCGAGCGGACATGGCGAAAGACCCCCTTCTCGGCACTGGAACGGCCTATGGCGGTGCGGCAACAATCGACAATGACGGGTAACTTCATGATGATGCCCCATTCTCATAAAACTTCTTCCCGCTTGCCGCGTGATCTAACAACATCTTCGTTGGCCTGTAACGCTCGCCGAGCGATTCGTATTGCTTGAGCTTCTCGACAATCGCCGCGGCGCCGAGTGTGTCGGCCCAGAAGAAGAGTCCTCCTTTGAATGGCGGGAAGCCGATGCCGTAGATCAAGGCGAGATCGACGTCGCGGACGTCGGCAACAATGTTTTCTTCCAACAGACGCGTTGCTTCCAAGAGCATCGGCAGGAACAGGCGATCGGCGAGATTGATTTCTGATTTCTGTTCTTTTTCTGATTGAGTTAAGTGACTTTGAATAATTTGTTGAGCTTGATCAGACGCTTGCGGTTTCGCGCGGCCTTTGCTGTCGGGGGTATAATCAAAAAATCCTTGGCCGTTTTTTTGCCCCAAGCGTTTCGCGTCGACCATCGCGGGGAGAATTTTTGAAGGAACCACGCGCGTCGGAAAGGCCTGCTGCATGACGCTCCCCGCGTGCAGCGCGATGTCGAGCCCCACGGTGTCGTAAAGCTCAATCGGCCCCATCGGCATGCCGAACGAGGTGGCCGCCTTGTCGACCGCTTTGATCGAGACCCCTTCTTCCAGCAGCAGCAGGGCCTCGTTCATGTAGGGGAGCAACACCCGGTTCACCAAAAAACCGGGCCCGTCGTTCACCACAATCGGCGACTTGCCGATGGCCTTGGCGTAGGCGACGGCGGTGGCGATCGTGTCGTCGGAGGTCTGCTTGCCGCGAATGACTTCCACCAAGGGCATCCGCCGTACGGGATTGAAAAAATGCAACCCGCAGAAGCGCTCGGGATGGGCCAAGCCGTGGGCGAGGGTCGTGATGGGGATCGTCGAAGTGTTGGAGCACAACAAGGCTTCTTTGCTGAGCTGGGGTTCAATCTCGGCGTAGAGCTCGCGTTTGGCGTCAATGTTTTCGTAAATCGCTTCGATCACCATGTCGGCATCTTCGAGATCGGCATAATTTTGCGTTCCCGTCACAAGCGGCAAGAACTCCAATGCCTTTTGCGCGTCGGGGCCTTTGGTCTGTTTGTTGTAACTGACTTCGGTGATCACCTCTTGCACGCCACGGGCAACGGCCTCGGCCGATGTGTCGCCAAGGGCCACAGGGATTTTGCGTTTCACATTCGCAGCGGCGATCCCCTGCCCCATCGTCCCCGCGCCGAATACGGCCACCGACGAAATCTTCCGCGGCTCGGCACCGGCGGGACCCGTTTGTTTCTTGTTGGCGTCTTGCAGGAAAAACACGTTGAGCAGCGCCCGATTCACGGGCGAACCGAACAGCTTCGCAAAACCTTCGGCCTCCATCTGGCAGGCGGTCTCCAGGTCGGCCCCCGCCGATTCGAGCATGACTTCGAGTGCCGCCATGGGTGCCGGGTAATGTCCCTTGGTTTGGCCATGAATGTAGGCGCTCGCGGTGGCCCCCAAAAAGGCGAGTTCGGTCTCGCTGATCGCGATGGGTTGCGACCACTGCTCGCGGTCCTTGAGATAGTCTTTGGATTGTTGCTCGCTCCGCACCAACTGGATTGCCGCGTCGAGCAGCTTCTCGGCGGGGACGGCAATCGCGAGCCCCATCGCCTCGGCAGCCGCGGCGTCGATGTTCTCGCCGCCGGTCACCAGCTCCACCGCGTTCGAGAGACCCACGATCCGCGGCGCGCGGGACGCGCCACCCCAACCTGGGAAAAGCCCCAGTTTCACTTCGGGGAAACCAAAGCTGGCCGTTTCGCGGGCCATGATCCGGCGGTCGCACCAGATCGCGAGTTCCGCCCCGCCGCCGATGCACAATCCGCCGACGGCGGCGATGGTGACAAACGGAAACCGCGACAGTCGACCGAACAGGTCGTGTCCCAGCCGCGAGATTGCGATCACCTTTTCCTCGGGTTCGTCGATATCAGCAACGAA
>JBGTEU010000698.1:0-2186 GCA_041747595.1 Bythopirellula sp. | reverse complement strand
CGGCTACCCGATCATGCCCAATTCGCTCGTGACCGAGGGGATTGCCCAGGCCGGTGGGTTGTTGGTGAGCGAGCATTACGATTTCGCGGAGCTCGTGGTGCTTGCGAAATTGGCGAGCGTGAAGTTCCATTCCATCGTCCGCACCGGCGAGACGCTGACTTACCGCGTGACGGTCGACACCCTGCGACGCGATGGGGCCGCTATTTCGGCCACCGCCCACGTGGGGGATCGCCTGCACGCCGAGGCCCAATTGTTTTTTGCCCGCTTGGGCGACTCGCACGAAGAATTGTCCTCGTCGCGGATGTTTCGCCCGCGGGACCTGCGGCATTGGCTCGAGTTGGTCGGTGTGTTTGAAGTGGGCGTTAAGGCCGACGGCTCGCGGATGCGGGAATCGGACTATCCGCTCGAAGAGCTGCCGACCGTCGCTTAATTGGTTCATTGGAGACTATTGTTTTTGGAAAGCAGAGTGCCATGCGTCGTCGCGTTGTGATTACCGGGATTGGTTGCGTTACTCCGTTGGGCACCACGGTTCCCGAGTTATGGAAGAACCTGTTGGCCGGCAAAAGTGGCGTGGGTCGAACATCGATATTCGATGCGAGCAACTTCCCGACCAAAATTTCCGCGGAAGTGAAGAATTGGTCGGTGGCCGACGCGGGCCTCGATGCCGCCGAATGGGCCGACCGTAGCCGCCACACGTGCTTTGCCGCGGGGGCGGCCCAACAAGCGGTCAGCGAGTCGGGCGTGCTGGGCACGGTCGATCCGACGCGGTTCGGCGTTTACCTGGGTGCCGGCGAGGGAAGCCAAGATTTCTTCAACTTCTCGAAGATGATGGCCGCCGCCGTCGCGAGCGGCGAACTCGATTTGAAGGCCTTCGTCGAGTCGGGGCTCAAGATTCTCGATCCCAAGGCGGAATTGGAACAGGAACCCAACATGCCGGTCGGCTACTTGGCGGGGATGTTCGACGCACAGGGGCCCAACGTGAATTGCCTCACCGCGTGTGCCGCCAGCAGCCAAGCCGTGGGCGAAGCGACCGAGATCATCCGCCGCGGCGAGGCCGACGTGATGCTTTCGGGCGGTGCCCACAGCATGATCCATCCCTTCGGCGTCACGGGATTTAATTTGCTTACCGCGCTCAGCGAGCGCAACGACGAACCGGAACGCGCCTCACGTCCCTTCGACAAGCACCGCGACGGGTTTGTCCTGGGCGAAGGGGCCGCGATGCTAGTCCTGGAAGAATACGAACACGCTCGCAAACGGGGCGCACACATCTACGGCGAGTTGTTGGGTTACGGGTCGACCGCCGATGCGTTCCGCATTACCGATACCCACCCCGAAGGGCGCGGGGCGATCAGTTGCTTGAAGATGGCGCTTGCCGACGCGGGCAAAAACGTGGCCGACGTCGATTACATCAACGCCCACGGCACGAGCACCGCGGTGAACGACCGCGTGGAATCGCTCTCGATTCGCAATGTGTTTGGTGAGAATGCCGACAAGGTGCCGGTCTCGAGCACCAAGAGCATGACGGGCCACTTGATCGCCGCGGCCGGCGCGACGGAGCTCATCATCTGCTTGATGGCGATCAAGGACAACATGTTGCCCCCCACGATCAACTACGAGACGCCCGATCCCGAGTGCGATCTCGACTACATCCCCAATGTCGCCCGCGAGGCAAAGTGCGACGTCGCGGTATCCAACAGCTTCGGCTTCGGCGGCCAGAACGTAACGCTGGTGGCGGGTGGGGTCTGATTTGTGACCCGTTTCGAAGCTCAGAGCTAGTGCGTAAGTCGAGAACGACTATACTCTTACTGAGACAGGTATCGGTGCAATCTGTGGATGCGATGAAAAGGTTGCATTGAATGTATACATAGGTATACTATCGATCTCACTGTGAATCTTCCGCTTGATTGGAGTCGATGGAAATGACTGCCCCTATAGCTGTGACTCAATCAAACGGAATTCAAAACAAACTTCAGACAATCGATAGGCCGGCCCATGCTTGGTATCGATTCGTTCTTTCATTTCCGCCACATTTAATACGGGATTATTTGGAGCGATTCGGTATTTCAAAAAGCGATTGTGTTCTTGACCCCTTTTGCGGGACGGGGACAACGCTTGTCGAATGTAAGAAAATGGGTGTGGGGAGCGTTGGAATCGAAGCCAATCCCGTTGCTCATTTTGCTTCTTAG
>JBGTEU010000697.1:0-3607 GCA_041747595.1 Bythopirellula sp. | reverse complement strand
CTCATGTCAACCGCCGTTTTGGCCACCGCAATTCCCTCCAACGTCTTTGTAGAAATTGTGCCAACACTTGTGCTATGGTGCGCACTCGGCCTTCGCGCTCTCGATCTTTGAAAACTCGATTGTACGCTTAGCCGCGATTTGACAATTCGCCGGTCTTAGCCGGCTCTTGACGATTCCTATATTCCGTGGCCTGCGCAACCGTTGCGCGGTGAGGAAGACTTCCGCCCTCGCCCATGCAGTATTGCCTTTGCAATCGCTGAATAATTGGCTCACTCCATTCGGCGGGCTCGGTCGGACCCCCGAAAAACCTTGTCCCCTTCGGCAAATGTTGGCCGCTTGGGGAAAAAACAGATATATCTTTGGCCCCTTCGGAAAAACACGCACGTTTTCACGCCTCGACACTGAACCATCAGATGCGCGAATGAGAGCGTGCAAAAAACGCGCTGCCAAGTTGACCAAACTGGCCCACCTGAAAATCTGCCAGGAATTTTTGGCCGGGGAGATGGCGGTTAACTCGACGCCACTTTCAAACCGATGATCCCGACTATGATGAGCACCATGAAAAACAGCCTCGCGGATGCGGCGGACTCGCCGAACAGGGCCATTCCCAGTATTGCCGTTCCCACCGCACCGATGCCCGTCCAGGTCGCGTAAGCCGTGCCGAGGGGAATCTTCTGCACCGCGAGAGCGAGAAAGAAGCCACTTGCCGCCATGCCAAGGAGAGTGAGCGTCGACGGGACGAGCTTGGTGAATCCCTCCGAATATTTCAAGCCGACAGCCCAGCCGATCTCCAAGGCACCGGCGATCAATAAATAGATCCACGGCATAAAATCAACTTCCTGCGGCTCCATGCTGCGCGGCTGCTGCAGCCACGGCCGCCGCTTGTTGGATGAGCCAGTCGGGACTTTGCCCTCGTACTGACGCGAGAGAAGTCGGCGTACCCATACCGTAGCCCTTCATGGGGTTATTCCAAAGGATATTTCCTGTCAGTGGGTCGAGGCAGTAGATGTAACCGTTGGTGGAGACGATCAGGCGGTCGCCGTCGACCAGAATCGTGACGTAGCCCGACTTCATTTGGTCGTTGGACCAGACCAAGTCGCCGGAGTCCCGATCGAGTGCCACGACATAACCATTTAAGCCTACAAATACCAATTGTTCGATTGTCATCGTCAGACCTTGGAAACGGAACTATGCCGGAGCGCTTTTTTCTGATTGCGGAGGGATGGCAGGTAATTTTGACATTTGTTTTCCAGGTGGCAACCACTGATTGACGCTGCTGGATGGATTCGACACACTGGACCGATTGATATTCGCATAGGAGCCCTCTGCCATGCCCACGCTCGAAACTGTCGTCAATGGTCTGAAGCTGCCAAACCCGTTTGTGATTGGCTCCGGCCCCCCGGGCACCAATGGCAACGTGATCGGCAAGGCGTTTGACGAAGGCTGGGGCGCGGTCATCTGTAAGACAATCAGCCTCGACGCCAGTAAGGTGACGAACGTCCAACCCCGTTATGCCCGGTTGCGGGGACGCGACTCCAAAGAAATCATCGGCTGGGAAAACATCGAGCTTATCAGCGACCGAAGCTTTGATGTGTGGGTCGATGAGCTCAAAGCGGTGAAAGACAAGTACCCCGATCGAATCTTGATTGCCTCGATCATGGAGGAATTCAACAAGGACTCGTGGGTGGAGATCGTCGAGCGCTGCCAGGATTTGGGCGTCGATGCGTTTGAGCTGAATTTCTCGTGTCCGCATGGCCTACCCGAACGGAAGATGGGTTCGGCGATGGGAGAGAACCCCGAAATCTTGGGTGAAGTTTCCCAGTGGGTAAACGCCGTCGCCAAGGTGCCGGTCTGGGCGAAGATGACTCCCAACGTCACGCACATCGAAGACCCGACACGGGCGGCGCTCAAGGCAGGGTGCGAAGGCATTGCCGCGATCAACACGATTCGCAGCGTGCTTGGCGTCGATCTCGACACGCTTCGCCCCGAGCCGCAGGTGGAAGGCTACACGACGCCGGGTGGCTATTCCTGCCGCGCGGTGATGCCGATTGCGCTTCGCATGTGCATGGAGATCGCTCGCGTGATCCGCGATGAATATCCGAATTGCACGCTCAGCGGCATCGGCGGCGTCGAAACGGGGAACGACGCGGCGCAGTTTATTCTGTTGGGTGCCGACACGGTACAAGTCTGCACGGGAGTGATGAAATTTGGCTATGGTATCGTCAAGGAGATGTCCAACGAGTTGTTGGCCTTTATGGAAAAGCACAAGTTCGAAACGATCTCCGAATTTAAAGGTCACAGCGTGCAATACTTCACGACGCATGCGGATTTGGTGAAACGACAGGCCGCCGCTCGGGCCGCCGCGAAGGCGGAACATGGCAAGAAGATGATTCGCGACGACGCTCAATGGACGGGCGACGATTTTGTAGATCAGACCGACGCCCTGGCCCGAGGTTAATCGGCGGGAGCGGCCACAAATGGAAGTCGCGTCGATTCCCGATTTGACACTCGCCGAATGCCTGCAAATCATCGCCAAGCATTTTGATCCGCAAGCGATTGCCGAGCGCTCCATCGACTCCGCCGCGGTGTTGGATTACTACCGCCAGAGTGATCGCGGTTATCGACTGTTTCATTCCAAGCAGGGGGCCATGCACGTAGCCCTGAATTGCGATCAGGAATTTTCGACCGAAGGTTACCTCGGTCAGGTGGAATTGCTTGCCGAACGTATCCCACAAACCTCCACGGCGAACATACTCGAAATCGGTTGCGGCGTGGGCTACAACACGCGGAATCTTGCCGAGCGTTTCCTCGATTGCCAATTCAAGGGAGTCGATCTTTCGCCAGAACATGTGGTTACCGCAACGAAAGAAGCGAGCAAACTGCCGAATCTGAACTTTGAGCAAGGAGATTTTCACCGCTTGCGATTTGAGAAGGATTCGTTCGACGTGGTGTTCGCCGTCGAATGCTTGTGCCAGGGAACGGATTGGCAGATCGCGATTGCCGAGACGCAGCGTGTGCTGCGCCCGCAGGGGCGATTATTGGTGATCGATTGCTTTCGACAATCGCCACTCGCCGATTACGACCCCGACATTCAACTGGCCGCGAGATTGGTCGAGAAAACAATGGCCGTTGAAGAATTCGCCGTGCTTGACGATTGGCTGCGCGTTGCCGAGGCGTGTGGTTTTCGAGTTTGCGAGCAACTCGATTTATCCGAACAAATCAGCCACAATCTCGCACGGTTCTACAGTTTGGCTCGACGGTTCTTCAAAATGCCGCTCGCCGCGCGAGCGTTTCTCAAAGCATTTCCGCCACGGCTGATTGAAAACGCCATCTCGGGAATGCTGATGCCGTTCACAGTCGGCAGCGGCGTGCATCGGTACTATTTGTTGACGTTGGAGAAATGGGAGTGCGATTAAAAATGCGTCGGATTTCTCGTCAGCAGCTTACCATGACCGAGCTCGCCGACGAATTTTCCGTTACGAACTTGCACCTTGCCGCGGACGGTCACTTCACTCGGTTTCCCTTCGATTTCCCAGTCTTCGAACGCGTTGTAGTCGACGGCCATTTCTTGGGTGGTGACCGAGAGTTTGCCGCGATATTTAGGATC
>JBGTEU010000696.1:0-2699 GCA_041747595.1 Bythopirellula sp. | reverse complement strand
ATATGATCAGGGACGAGGTGCTTAAGATCACCAGCGAGCAAATTCGCGACGGCGACCTTAAACGCCGTGTTTACAACGTGGCCGATCTCGTGATACCGATCCCCAATTTTGTGCCTTCGAGCAACATGGGCCTGCAAGGGTTGATTAACGATGCGACGTCGGCCATGCGGTTCAGCAATGGCTCGACGCAAGGAGGTCCCGTGGCGATGGTGCCGACGGGCGCTCCGGGAGTCGGTGCGATGCCAGGCGGGGTGTTGGCCCAGCAATTTGGCAACAGTCCGGGACAATCGTCCGTGCCGATGGGTGGCGGGCCGGGGGGACTTGGCGGCGCGGCCAATGCCGACTTCGACTCGCTCATCGATTTGATCATCTCGACCGTTGAGTACGACACTTGGATGGAAAACGGCAGCGGCGAGGGGGAAATCCAACCCTTTCCGACGAACTTGAGCTTGGTGGTGAGCCAAACCCAAAACGTTCACGAGCAGATTGTCGATCTTCTCGAGCAGCTGCGTCGACTGCAGGATCTGCAAGTCACGATTGAGGTGCGATTCATTCGCTTGAGCGACTCGTTCTTTGAGCGAATCGGCATCGATTTTGACTTTAACATCTCGGATAACCAACCGAATGCCCTGGCCCCCAATACCACGGGCCGACCGAGCTCGATTGTTGGTATTTCGAGCAGTCAGCGTTCCAATGGCACGCCCAATGTGGATACCTCTCTGCCCAACTTTACGGCGGATGTCCCTTACCGCAGTGACAATTTTTCAGTGACCGTCCCTGCTGGATTTAACCCGGGTGTTGGTGCGGAATTTGGCTTTGCCATCCTCAGCGACATTCAAGCTTACTTCTTGCTGCAAGCCGCTCAATCGGATTCCCGTTCGAATGTTCTGCAGGCTCCCAAGGTGACGCTTTTCAACGGTCAGCAAGGCCTCGTGGCCGACACGGCCTTGCGTCCCTTCGTGATCAGCGTGATCCCGGTGGTGGGAGACTTCGCCGCGGCCCAACAGCCGGTCATCGTGGTGCTTTCCGAGGGAACGCTCCTCACCGTGCAAGCGGTGGTCTCCGATGACCGCAAGTACGTGCGACTCACTTTGGTGCCATTCTTCAGCCAAATCGGCGACGTGGACACGTTCACGTTTGAAGGCAGCGAATCCACTTCGACATCCAAAAGTACAAGTGAAAACGACGATGGAAATGATGAATCCGATGAGGAAGTGGTGACTCGCAGCGGTACGACGGTGCAGTTGCCCACGTTCCAGGTCATTACCGTCGCCACGACCGTGAGTGTGCCCGATGGTGGCACGGTTCTGCTGGGCGGCATCAAGCGATTGACCGAAAACCGCAGCGAAGTCGGCGTTCCCCTGCTGAGCAAGGTGCCCTATGTGGATCGCTTGTTCCGTAACGTGGGCATCGACCGTTCGACGGAAAGCTTGATGATGATGGTGACTCCCCACATCATCATCCAAGAGGAACAGGAAGAACGCTTGGGTCTCACCCAAGAATAAAAATTACTACTTCACAACACCCTCAACTGCACGTAACGTGATGGTTGAGGGTGTATTTTTATGGAGCCGATGTGAATAGTCGAACCGCGCTTATGGGGGGAGCCTTGCTGGCCGCGGCGGCGGTGGCGCTGGGGGCCTACGGCGCCCACGGTCTTGAAAAAAAGCTCGTCGCCATCGGCTACGAAGCAGAACTCACCAAACGACTTGACTGGTTCGAAACGGGCGTGAAATATCACCTGTATCATACGCTCGGCATGATGTTGGTCGCTCTGATCGCCGAACGGCGCGAGACGGTCCGTTTGTTGAAAGTCGTCCCGGCCTTGTTTTTTGCTGGGATCGTTCTGTTTAGCGGATCGCTCTATGCGATGACCTTGCTCAGCGCGAGTTGGAGCAAACTCGGCGCGGTCGTGCCGCTGGGTGGGGTTTCGTTCATCGCGGGTTGGATATTGCTGGCACTGGAAGCACGCCGCTAAACCGGTCGCCGGGGCGACCGGCTTAACGGCTGTATTATCAAACCGCTTGCAGGCACTCAAGCTCCTTAGCCAGCCGCTTCCGAGCTACGTGCAGCCGACGCTTGATCGTGCCCACCGGGGCTTCAAAATCGTCGCTCATTTCCAAAAGTGACCGACCCTGCAGGTAAAACGCCACCAGCGTGCTGCGGTCCAGCGAAGACAACTGCTTCAGGCCGTATCGCAACTGGTCGTGCCGCTCGTGAGCCAAAAGCGAATCGAGCGGAGCGACGTGCCGATTGTCGGGGCGATCCATCGACTGCGGTTCGACCGCGATCGTCGGAGGACGCCGGGTGCTGCGATTGATCGACTGCCGCACGGCAATCGACCGCAACCAACCGGCAAACGCCGCGGGCTCTTGCAATTGGTAGAGCTTCTCGAAGGCCTTAATGAACACGTCTTGAGTCACTTCCTGAGCTTCGGCATGGTTCCGCAGCCGCTGCCAGCAGACCGAGTAGACCATCCGCTCGAAGCGGTTGACCAACTCGCCGAAGGCCTCGGACTCGCCCTCTTGGGCGGCGATCACGAGCTCTTCGTTGCTCGCTTCGATGCTCTCTTCGGATGACTCTAATTCGAGTAATTCAGATTCAAGTAATGCAGGTGCCATGGTTCTCTCGTGTATTGAACTGGCAGGACCTTGGGCCCTAGGACCAGTGGTGATTTTTGGTTCGTGGCAACGAATGCA
>JBGTEU010000695.1:0-2068 GCA_041747595.1 Bythopirellula sp. | reverse complement strand
GAAGCATCCAGCTCACCTACCTCAGAGGCCTCATTCTCGACCACCGGTTGCTCGACATCTGAACTCTCAGGGTCCAGTTGATCAAAATCCTTTACCTCGGCCTGTGGCTCTACCGCGTCCAAAAGATCCGAAGCCGCAGTGTCTTCTGAACCTGTGCCCACAGGAGCGGAATCGCGTGCACCCGAAATGGCTCCTGCTCGAGCCCGCGTATCTGGCCCACCGGTTGAGAACCTCTTATCCTTGAGTACCAAGATAGCCGCACAACAAAGCAGAATCCAAAAGGTCGCAACACCGACAGTAATTCGAGTGAATAGATCGCCGGCCTTCGTGCCGAAGGCGCTTTGTCCACCCGCCCCGCCGAGCGCCCCGGCAATGCCACCTCCGCGACCGCGCTGAACCAATACCAAGAGAATCAGAAAAAGCGAGGTCAAGAAAATCGCAATTCCGAAAAAATACTGCCAAGCCGCGTTACTACCCATTGTTTCGTTCCTAAATCCCTTCTTCTGTGCGCTTCGTTCTACTATGCTTCGCGGCTGATCGTGGCGAGTCCTCTAGTGATCCGCAAATAGCCCTGTCGTTTGGTTAACCGCGATAGCTGACTGTCCGAAAGTGAAATGTGCCAACGATGGCTGGAGCAATTCAAATGATGCGAATGTTGAGTGAGCAAATGTTGACTATTTGGCGGGCGTCGCCTCGCAACTGGCCAGGCAAATGCCGACGAATGAATCCGCATTCAGCGATGCCCCACCTACCAGTGCCCCGTCGATGTTTGTCTGACTCATCAGCTCACCCGCATTCTCGGGCTTGACGCTACCGCCGTATTGAATACGAATCGCTTGGGCCACCTCTACACCGAACATCTGCCCCAGAATTCCACGTATTTGAGCATGCACCGCTTCGGCCTGAGCAGGTGTGGCCGTTCTCCCGGTGCCGATGGCCCATACCGGCTCGTAGGCAATAACGATCTGCGAAGCATCCTGAGCGCTCAAGCCCGCCAACGATTGACGGATCTGTTCGTCAATCACATCCGCGGTTTGGCCAGCCTCGCGCTGTGCGAGCGTTTCGCCAACGCAAACGATGGGGGTGAGCGAGCAACCAAGAGCTGCAAACAACTTGCGATTCACCGACTCATTAGTATCTCCAAAAAACTGCCGGCGTTCGCTGTGTCCCAGGATAACGAACCGGCAGCCAATGTCACAAAGCATCCCAGCGCTGACTTCGCCAGTAAAAGCCCCTTCGGATTCGTGGTAGATGTTTTGGGCGCCGAGTCCGATGGAGCTGCCCTCCAGAGCCCGTCCCACGTCCTGCAAATAAACGAAAGGAGGGCAAACGGCAACTTCTATCTGCAGTTCGCCAGGCAAACGGTCAACGAGATTCTGAACCAGAGTCGCGCTGCTCTCTCGCAGTAAGTTCATTTTCCAGTTACCGACAATTAGCGGCGTCCTCAAGGCTCATCTCCAATTAAGAAATAGCTATTTCAGGTGGTCCGATTCCGGGGTTGCAACCGTGCCAAATCCCAGAATTCCGCATTAATCTAGCCGGGAAACGGCATTTCGTCGAGGTCCATTCCTAAGAACAAACTCTATTCTATCCCGTTTCTGAATTTAGTTCGCTGAGGACGGTATGCTGAGCTGTCGCATGAGCCTGCTTGTACATTTGTCTCTTTGTACATTTATGTTTGACTTGGCTTATAATCAGGGTTAGCTACTTGGGCTGTTCGATCATTCCACAATGTTCCAGGAAACAATCGATGGTAAAGACAAAGTCCTCGAAACAGCAGTTGCGAAGAAGGCTAGTCCGCGCAGGCAGTCCGTTCAGACAGCGAGTTGTCGGAACATTCGAGCGGTTGGAACCGCGTCTCACGCTTTCTGCCTCTTCGATCGATGGTCGTCCGTTCGTCGACTTGGGGCCTTCCGACAATGTGGCGCTGGACCAGCCACGAGTGACCATCGAGTTGATTAACAGTAACCTGCAGTCTTTGGGCCCCAGCATTTTTGCGACGTGGTTATTGGATACTGGTGCCAATTCGACCTTGACCTTTCAAAACTCCGTTAACGAGATGAATCAG
>JBGTEU010000694.1:0-1883 GCA_041747595.1 Bythopirellula sp. | reverse complement strand
CGTAACAACTTCGGCGTTCTATCAGAGTAAACGCATGTCGCCCAAACGGGAATACTTATCCTTAGAACGCAAAATGCCCATACTTCATTTTCAGCGCCTTTTGACTATACTACACGATTGTCATTTTTGAAAGCAAAATGGCAATCTTGACCAAAGTGGACCCCTGGATCATGGATGGTTCTCCCTACGTTTGCGGCTCTTATTTCCGATGCTAGCAGCGCCGCCGGACTACCTGAAATGAACTATCTACTTTTTACTGGCGCAACGGGTCTGCTTGGAGACTACCTCCTCAGGGACCTGCTGAAACGGGACGCCCGTTTGGCGGTAGTGGTGCGCAACTCTCGGATGGAAACTGCGCGGGGCCGCATTGAATCGCTATTAGCCCGCTGGGAAAAGATTTCGGGTTATGCGTTGCCGCGCCCAATCGTTCTGCCAGGGGATATCACACAACCTTACTTGGGATTCGATGCCGCGAGCCTTGAGTGGGTGGCCGAGCACTGCTGCGGCGTCTTGCACAATGCCGCCAGTCTCAGTTTCGAGGAAACCCCCGACGGCGAGCCCTTTCGATCGAATGTGACCGGCACTCAGCATGTGCTCGATTTGTGCGAGCGCGCCCGCATCCGACAGTTCTTTCACGTTTCGACGGCCTATGTCTCCGGCTTGCGAGAGGGCGTGATCCGTGAAAGCGAATTGAACGAAGGCCAACAGCCGGCTAACCCTTACGAAGCCACCAAAATCCAAGCCGAAACGATGGTCCGGACTGCAACCTATCTGGATCGGCCAACGGTCTTTCGGCCCAGCATCATCGTGGGCGATTCCATCAGCGGATATACCACGACGTACCATGGATTTTATGCCCCGTTAAAGAGTGTTTACGCCCTCACTTCACAGGTCAGCGACGTTCCTTCTGCCAAGGAAATGATGCACGTGCTGGGATTCACTGGCGCGGAGCGAAAACATTTTATTCCCGTCGATTGGGTTTCGGCGGTGATGACCCACGTCATCACCACCCCCCAGCACCACCACAAGACGTATCATCTGACCCCCGATGAACCGATCTCGGTTGCCGAAGTCACGGAGTCGATGGCCCGGTGTGTGGAAAAGTATGGCGACCCGCCGAAGGTCAGTTCTGCTTCTGGATTGGCGGGGCTCATCGGCATTGGCGAGCAGTTTCAAGAACTTTTGAGTGCTTATCGCTCCTATTGGCGAGACGACCCCAGTTTCGTCAAGGCCAACACGAATTTGGCCGCGCCCCATTTGCCCTGCCCCGCGTTGACGCCAACACTCCTGGATCGCTTGTGTCGGTTCGCCATTCGCTCGAATTTTGGTTGGCCCCGTCCCGCACCCATCAAACCCGTCTTCGATCTCGCGCCACTCTTGGAATCAGAAGACTTTACGGCGGAGATGCCGCTTGCCGCGCCGCTGGTGATTGGCCTGCAAGTCAACGGCCCCGGGGGAGGGCAATGGACGTTGCGGGCAAAGGGAGGGCTGCTCAGCATCACGTCCGGTATCACGGAACATGCGGTAGCCCATTTGTACTTGAATTCCTGCAGCATGCAGCGAATCGTCGCCGATCCTACAACGATTGAATTGGCCGTTAAAACAGGCCGGTTGCTGATCGAGGGAGATAAGCAGTGCTTTGACGCGGCTGTCGCCCTCTTGCGCGAAACAGCCCTAGCCATCTGTAGCGCAAAGGTGGCGACATGACGACGGATGTCAGGACACTACCCATCGCAGTTGTCGGCATGGCTTGCCGTTTGCCGGGGGGCGCGGATCTCGAGTCGTTTTGGGATCTCCTGCGCCGTGGTGACAACGCCATCGCCACGTTGCCAGCCGAACGACTGGACCGCAGTTTGCATTACGATCCCCGCAAAGGGGTGCTC
>JBGTEU010000693.1:0-3099 GCA_041747595.1 Bythopirellula sp. | reverse complement strand
GCCGCGAGTCGGTCGATTGTTTTCAGGTCAATGCGGTGCTCGCTTTGGAGAAGTTCGTTCGCAAGATTTATGTTTGTCGCCTCGGTGCTCGGCAAGCTTGTGCAGCCGCCAAACGGAAGGCACCCGACAAGATGGCCCATCTTGGAAGTTCCACCCGCGAACACGCTTTGGCAGTTGATCGCAAGATTCACCGCCAAGCCATAGGCCCGATGAACGTAGGCCACGGTCAACAGATCCCGTCTCGCATCCTTCAGAGCGGAGAACGCTTTGGAGCAACCGCGCCACTCTTGGGCCTTGCTGTTGATCGCTAGCAGTAGGAAACGAACACCGGGCTCGATACGTGCCAGTTCGATTTGCGTTGCAAGTTCAAGCCAGCCGGATTCGGCGAGAATGCCGTCGACGAGGACCACGGCCACGCGGTCGACCAGGTGCAACGTCGGCTCGGCAATCGTGCCATCGTCGCTATCGATCCAACGGCCAGCCGCGTCGAGGATATGCCGTTCGCTGCCGGCCCACAGTTGGGGTTCATCACTGAGTAACACGGGGTAACCCTCCCACGGTCGAACGTGATCGCTGCTGCAAATATTCGGCAATTTTCGAAAGGTCCGATTCTTCGTAGTAATCCACGCAATTGATCCGGCTTGCAGGAACGATTTTTAATTCGTCCGCCGCCGCGATAATGCGCGAGGGCATCGCCTGAATTAAGGCGCTCGCTTGTCCGAGTGATACGATGTTCATGATTAAAACCTCCAGCCTTCATTATGACCCTACATCAACTACCAATTACGCACGGCGTACTAGGGCTCGAAAATAATCCAAAATTTATGGCAGCAGTTTTTGCACTTCCCGCGGGCTTGGCGACGGAGTTCGATTTCAAACTCCCGACCGTCGATCCCGACTTTGGTCGACTTCTCGGCCACGCTGTTGCTGCTGCGATATTTCGTGCATCCGCACCTGGGGCAGGCAATCATTTTCGCGAACACGTAACGGAGAGGATCGTCGTTCACTTGCCCCTCGCGATTCGGCTGGCTGCGGCGTAATCAAATTCGCTGGCAGGCTTCACGACGCCGCGGGGGATGCCGGCAAGGATTCGTTGGCAGCGCTCCAGCCGGCGTTGTTCCCGGGCATCCTGATGATCGAACGGCAAGAGCCGTTGCCGTTTGGGCTTGGTGGTGGTCATGCTGATGCCCCTAATCTTGCTTGAATCGCGTCCCGTAATTCGGGGTCAAGGTCCAGTTTGTTTCTCAGCCAATGCAGGTAGTCGTCAGGCACTTCAGACAGCGGCTTACCCTTCCACTTGCCAAACGGCATGACGACTTCCCACGACCCGCGAAGCTCATCGCACGCCGGGTTGTGGCGAGTCCTACCGCCGCACCACGGGCAAGGGTCCGGGGATTCGCGGGGGGCGGTCAGATAGACCAAATCGCGATCATTGAGTTGTGACCAGCAGAATTCGTTTTCGGCGTCGGTACACCCGTTAGGGTCCGCGACGGCGGGAAAGTCGGTTGCGGATTCCTTAGGCTCAATTTCCTCGACAACTGCCGGGGTTTCTGGCGTTTTCGGGGATGTCGAGAGCCACGACGGCGCCCAAATTTGTGCCAGGCTGCCAGGGTATTCCAGGGTGGCAGACGAGAGGGGCTCTATATTGGTGTTAATACTCATAATTTCTGTCCTCGTTATGCGTACTCTCCAAATCCAGGGTGGAATGATATGGCACGGTGGCACGATCAACCGAATTCAGGCAGCAAATTGATGCCTTCGTAAACTTGGGTCCGCTGCCCCCCAAGCACACGCCGCTTGGAGCGAATCGAAGATTCCGCTGCCAGTAGATCACGCCCAAAACTTGTGAGAGCCCCGATATACTTTTCGCGCCCGTTCCGCTTGCACCACGTTTCCCACGCCCGGAAAAGTGATTCCTTCTCCGCAACTTCTGCCGGTCCCACTCGGCAGCAGTCCCGAATAAACGCACTCACGGGGGATGACAGGTCGTTGATCTCGCCAAGTGATTCGAGACCACAATCGGGTTGTGTGAATCGCCCTTGCTGACGTAGCCGCTGCCAACCGGCGATTGCCCAAATCAGAATTCCAGGCAGCTCGGCAAGTAGCTTGTCGGTCAAATCCAAATCTTCATTGCCGAGAAACGAGCGACGGGTTTCGAGCAATATCATGCGGCTGACGATCGCGCCACTAGCGTCGTTTAATCTCGGCAACTCATTGGAAAGAATCACAAACCGCGTCGGCAATCTGCATGTAATCGGCAACATGCACTTGCGGTCGACGGTAATAGAGTCCTCGCCAGTGATACTCAGAATACGTTCGACAACAGCCGCTTGATCGGCACGCCCGGAAAGTCTCGCATCGGAGATAATCGCTAGCGATTTGCCGATGAGCGGCCACATTCCGAAATTGGTTGCGAGACCGTTCATCGTGGGCGCGGCGACGTTAATCTTGCCGACAAGCCCGGTGAGCACTCTGGCAATCGTTCCCTTGCCGGATCGCTTTGGTCCCACAATCAAGAGAAGTTTTTGTTGCCGAGTGTCGAGGGTCAACAGATAGCCAAACCACTCTTGCAGGGATTGAACACTTTGCCAGTCGTTGCCCCAAATCGAATCGACAAACCGTAACCATGTTGTGGGCTCACTCGCCTTGCGGTCAAAATCAAACGGGCACGCGCTGTGCGTAAAGAATGTTGGGGTTACTGGTGTTGAAAACAATTTCTTACCCGCAACCAAGCTCGGCAAGTGGATGATTTCACTTTTCGTTGCGATACACTCCGCTGCGACAAAACCAGCAGACGGCTTCCCCAACCAAGCCGGCGCCTCGACTGACGACCGCAAGAGTGTTTTCGCTTTGAGTTGTTCCATCACGTCGGAGACATAGCGGGACCGAACATCGAAGTATCGGCGATTCATACTGCCGACCACTTCGGCGCGAATTTCTTCAGGTGGGATTTCGTTATAGGCACCATTGGTGTGAAGCAGCCACGAGCCGCGATAGAATCGCAGCCGAGACTCATCGTGGGAACTTGTCGCCTCAATCATCGCACCGGCTTCGGTGGCCGGGTCCGCATCCTTCGCGCTGCCCTTCAAGTCTCCGGCG
>JBGTEU010000692.1:0-2554 GCA_041747595.1 Bythopirellula sp. | reverse complement strand
CAGCATTGCGGTTTCGGCGAGGCGACGACAAACAAATACTACGGCATGACGCTCGAAAACATGCGATCCGGGCTCGAGCGGGTTCGGTCGATAGTCGAATCGCAACAGCCGCTTAATCCTTCCGCGCTCTGGGAGGCCGTTTCCCCTCAATTGCAGGACTGCCCCTTCGCGCTATGTGCCCTGGATCAGGCGGCTTACGATTTGTGGGGTAAGCAGCACGGCAAACCGGTTTACGAACTCTGGGGACTGAATACCGACGATATTCCCTTATCTAATTTCACGATCGGCATCGACTCGATTGACGCCATGGTCGCCAAGCTTCAAGAAATGCCCGACTGGCCGATCTACAAGATCAAGCTCGGTACGGCCAACGACATAGAAATCGTGCGGGAACTGCGCAAGCACACCAACGCTGTGTTTCGGGTCGACGCCAACTGCGGATGGTACGCTGACAAGGCGATTTCGCTGTCGCATGAACTCACATCGCTCAACGTCGAATTCATCGAGCAGCCGCTTCCCGCGGGAGATTGGGAAGGTTACAAACGCCTGTTTCAAGAATCGGCCTTGCCGATCATTGCCGACGAAAGTTGCATTACCGAAGCCGACGTTGCTGCGTGCGCGGGCCATTTTCATGGCATCAACATCAAGTTGGTTAAATGCGGTGGTCTCACGCCGGCACGGCGAATGATTTCTCACGCCCGAGAATTAGGTCTGAAAGTCATGGTCGGGTGCATGACGGAATCGTCTGTAGGTATTTCTGCGATTGCTCAATTACTACCTCTTTTGGATTACGTCGACATGGACGGGGCGGCCCTGTTGGCACGCGACATCGCTACGGGCGTGCGCGTTGAGCGCGGCCGCTGTCACTATCCTAACCTGCCCGGCTCGGGTGTCGAATTACTCGACGCGTCAGATTTGCGTCTGGAGAAATAAGAAATGATTGAACGAAAAATTGTCTCGCGACTTCTGTGCGTGATACTGACCGGCAGCTCGATCCTAGGATCGTTGGCATGGGGTGCCGATGATTTGGCCAGTCGAGTGCAACCTATCGTGGACGCGTTCGCGGGTGAAGTTGGGGTGATGGTCAAGCATCTTGAGAGCGGCGAGACTTACACTTATCGCGCCGACGAGCCGTTTCCGACGGCCAGCCTAATCAAGCTTCCCATCATGATCGCGGCCTACGACTCGGCAGAAGGCCGTTTCCCACTCGATCTTAAGGTCACGCTCAAGAATGAAGACAAGGTCCCTGGGTCGGGGATCTTGACGAGCCACTTCTCGGAAGGTGCAACGATTTCACTACGCGACGCCATCCAGTTGATGATCGCCTATTCCGACAACACGGCCACGAACTTGGTAATCGACGCGATCGGTATCGAAACCGTTAACGAACTAATGAAGTCCCTCGGCTGCGACAACACGCGACTCCACTCGAAAGTGTTTCGGCGCGACACGTCAATTGACTCTGAGCGTAGCAATCGCTTCGGCCTGGGAAGTACCTCGGCTGAAGAAATGATTGAATTACTAGGACTGCTGCAGGCAAACAAGTTGGTCAACGAAAAAGCCAGCAAACACATGCTTGCCCATTTGATGGCGTGTGAGGATCGCGCGAAGTCACCTCGCTTGTTGCCACCGGGTACCATTGTGGCGCATAAAACCGGTTCCGTGTCGGCGTCTCGGTGTGACGCGGCAATCATTACAAGCCCCTCGGGTCCCATCGCCCTCTGCGTGTTGACCGATAAGATCGAAGATCGCCGTTGGAGCGACGACAATGCGGCCGATTTACTCTGCGCTCAGATCGCCAAGGCGGCCTACGACTATTTCAATCAAGGACAAACCCCCGACAAGGGTCCCCCCGTGATGCGCCTGGGCGACAACGGGCAATTGGTCGAGTCCTTACAGCGGACGTTGAACGCACGGATGGATCCTTCCCCGGACATCGGCGTGGATGGCGATTTCGGCGGACAAACTCAGCAAGCTGTTCTTGAATTTCAAAAACGTAATAAGTTGCCGGAAACTGGAGAAGTCGGCGCGGAAACTTGGGCTGCCTTGGGTCCCTTGGTGGCCGAAGAGGAAGTCCCCGATCCCTCTGTCGTCAACGCCGAGGTGATTAAGAAAGAACCGCTGGAAGATTTGTCCGCGCCTCCTGTCACAACTTGCAAGGCATGGGCCATCGGCGATGCCAAGACAGGAAAGCTCCTCTGGGGTCTGCAAGATAGTGAACGCCGCGACATCGCAAGTACCACAAAAATTATGACCGCTTATTTGGTGACGACCTTGGCCGAGGAGCATCCGGAGGTTCTCGACGAAACTGTTGAGTTCTCACTCCGCGCTGATGAAACCGAGGGCTCGACCGCGGGGGTGCGCGTTGGTGAAAAAATCTCGGTCCGCGAGTTGCTCTACGGTTTGATGCTTCCCTCCGGCAACGATGCCTCGGTCGCGCTGGCAGAGCACTTTGGCTCGCGGCTCGGCAAATCGGATAAAGAGGATGCCGACTCTTACGATTGCTTCATCGTGGCCATGAATAAAATGGCTAAAAAACTTAAAATGGAAACGA
>JBGTEU010000691.1:0-1616 GCA_041747595.1 Bythopirellula sp. | reverse complement strand
CGTTTGAGCATCGGCGCGGCGGCAACGGCCGAATCATGGCCCCCCACTTGCCCCGCGAACATCGTGGGAATCACGGTCCACTGGCGATCGGAATGGCTGGAAGGTTGCTGGCGGAGTTGTCGGGGGCCGTGGTCGTCGTAGAGCATCTCGTGGACTTCGACGTGGCCGATCCCCTTGAGATTGCGGCGACCGTGGAGATGAAAGCGAATCCCTTCGAGGCCGATGTCGTCGAGAATCGCCATCACGCTTCGAGAAACGAGAATTTGCCCGCCGGTAGCGTGGTCGTTGAGCCTCGACGCGTAATCGACGCTTTTGCCGACGAAGTTGTCGGGCGCGGCGGGATCGCTTTGCGGCACGCCGACGTGCATGCTGATTCGCACTTCGACTTTGCCCCCGCCAGGCGTGTCGATGGGCTCTTCCTGGTGACTCTTCTGCACGTCCGCCGCCCAAGTGGCGGCGAGGATCGTGTTGTTGAACACCAGAAAGTGCCCATCCCCCGCCGTGGAAACGACGCGTCCGGTATTCTCGGCCAAATGGGCTTCGATCCGCGTGCGATGGGGAATCAAAATCTTTTGAATGAACGCCATATCGCGTTCAGTAACACTTCGTCCTGACATCTCGTTCTTGAGATCGACGCTGCGGCAGATATCGGTGAAGACGAAGGTTTTGAGCTCAGCCATGATTTGGGGGCTGGGATCTGGGGATGGGCGAGTGAGTCACGCGAGCCTTGCTTCTCAGACCCTCACCCCGAACTCCTCGTCCCCTTGTTAATATCCATAGACAATCGGTGGCGGAGTAACAACCACGGGGGCATACGACGTGCGAATACGAGTTACCGTGCCGCCGAGGATCGGGCGATAACGCGTGGTGGCGACGGGAACGGGTCGGTAAGTCACGACCGGCGCGGGGGCAACCACAGCCGCGGGAGCATAGTAAGTTGTCACCGGGATGGGCCCGGCCGGTGCGTAATACGCAGTCACGGGAACGGCAGGGGCGAAATAAGTGACATGTGCCACTTGAGCGTCGGCTTTACCGACCAGAGCCGAAGTAACGATACAGGCAGCCAACAAAAGCATGCAGTTTTTCATGTCTGAGTTCCCCTTATTCCTCAAGCGTATACGGCTTAAAAATGTTACCCGCCACATACTCCAAGTATCCCACGGCGAGGGATAAAGGGCAACAGGGCCGCCGGGCTGCAAGCTGCTATTAAATACCGAGATTTGCTAGCGCCGCGGCCACTTGATTGAGCGCGCTGGTGAGCTGGGGATGTTTGGCCTCGAATTTGAGAACCAGGTCATCCACTTGATTGATCAAGGGTTCGCTTTCCGTTTCTTCACCTTCGGTCTCGATCGCGTGTTCGATGTCGGCAACCAAATCGCGAAGTTGGGCGTGAGTCTTTTCATCCAACGCTGAGGCAGCGGCGAGTTCCGTGCGAAGCTGTTCGAGCTTGGTTTGCAATGTTTCTTTTTTCATGGCTTTTTCATGGTGCTGATGAGGACGATCTCGGTCGTGATGAGGTTCTGGTAATAGTATAAGCACTCGGCGTGTTTGAGTCAGCCGGTTGTGCCGGTTATGTCGCCGCGTTCGTGGGCCCCCGGGAAATGCCGTCCCCCTTG
>JBGTEU010000690.1:0-6272 GCA_041747595.1 Bythopirellula sp. | reverse complement strand
CGCGCAGAGAAGTGGCTTTCCACATATACAAAAACTCAGTTTTGAACGCGCGCCGGCAAAGCGATAGTCCAGAGAGCATTCATCCATAAGCACTTACGACACATTTTGCGACCTGATGGCAAGCCTTTACTGTTCTCGGCCACAAATGCGTGAAATTGCATACGCAACCCACGTTGAAACCTACACTTGTGACGCCCATGAGCCACAGGACCCGTGCCGAGAATTGCACCACAAGATATTTCCATATAAGTACTTGTGGACGAAAACGGCCGCCATTCTCTTGTCATCTTCGTGTGAAGTGATGAGGCGGTTCATGGCGATCGTCGGCCAACTCAAGGACTACGGATTACAGCAAGTGTCGACGACTGGGCGGCGATTAGAAGATTCGGGGCACCGGCGAAGAGGTTAAAGACCCCAAAAAAAAAGCCGCAGGTCAGGGGTGCTGAGCTACGGCGGTCGCCGTCCTTTCGGTTGGCGGTGCCTGCGATTTCTCTTGTTGCGTGAAAGCGCGAGGCGGGATTGGATAGACGTCTGTAGGATACACGGTGGTAAGTGATCGTCAAGCTCTTTTTCGGGAGGTTGTGATGAGCGTAGTACTCGGTCTTGATATCGGGTCCAATTCAGTCGGCTCGGCGTGGATCGACCACCAAAGCGGCCTCGTGACGGCGGGGACGTCCATCTTCCCCGCAGGCGTTGATGAGTCTGATGAGAAGCGAGGCGATCCAAAGAACGCAAAGCGACGGATGGCAAGGCGGGCGCGCATCACGCTCGCCCGTCGATCAACACGTAAGCGGGAACTTCGGTTGAAGTTACTAGCCGTCGGCCTACTACCATCGGATGCGGACTCATTCAAGAAGCTACTAGAGGAGACTGATCCGTGGACGCTGCGGCGGAAGGGTCTGACGGTCCAGTTGAGCCCCCACGAGTTCGGGCGCGTCCTGCTGCACTTGGCCCAACGTCGTGGGGCGTTGGGATTGAGAATTGCGGCCTCTGAGAACGGAGACGAATCGGATGCAGGTTCAGCAGAAGACGGTAAGGTCATAGCGGCCATCGGCGCGGTGCGGATGAAGATGATCGAGCGAAAAGCACGGACCTTCGGCGAGTTCATCGCGATGGTTCGATCAGAGCGCGTGACTAGGATCACCACGGAGGATCGCCGGCCTACGAATGCCCGCAAAGGACCACGCGAGTACCGCACTGCCATCCGAAACAAAGCTGCGAACTACGAACATTGTGCCGACCGGGCGATGATTCGCCATGAGTTCGCCAAACTGTGGGAAACGCAAAAGCGACTAAATGGCCCGCTCTCAGCGATATTAACTGATGAGCTGCGCCTCTCGCTCGACGATGAATCGGGGGATTCGATTTGGCGACACAAAGGCCTTCTCTTTGGTCAACGGCGGCAATCGTGGGACTTGGGCACACTCGGTCGATGCGTGCTGGAACCCACTGATCGGTGCGCCCCGCACGCCGACATGTACGCTTCGCGCTTCCTTGTGATCGAGACGGTGAACAACCTCAAAATCATCGAGCGCGGGAAGGACCCACGACCATTAACACGGGAGGAGCGAACAAAAATCAAGACCTTTCTGTGTGGCCCGCTAGGCGAAGTCAAGACGGGCAAGCAAAAAGGGCAGCCCAAGCAATCCGTTTCGGTGACGGACCTGCGGGACCTATTGGGTTGGAAAGGCCGAGGGAAGACATCGCAATTTGCTTTCAACATCGAGGCCGATGAGGACCGGCTGATTAATACCGACTGGTTCACCCGTGAAATTGTTCACGGGGCAGTGACGTTGGAGAAGTGGGCATTGATGACCGACCATCTCCGCGACCGGCTTAACCTCACCATTCTAAAGCACGACCCGGACAACGAGCAGCACGCAGCAAAACTCAAGGCGGGCGTGATGGAGTGGGCGAGATTGACACCAGAACAGGCGGACATGCTTGTCAACTCATGGAAAAGGCGACCGAAACTTGACAGCAAGCGGCTGAACATGAGTCGACGTGCGGTTCGAAACTTGCTGGAGTTGATGGATAGCCCTGAACCATGGCCAGATTCCAATCGCCCCGGTCAGGTGAGATGGATCACGGCAATCGAAGCGCGGAAGTTGATTGCTCAGGACGCGGATTTCAAGGACGCGACCACGGGCCTCGCACTTGATGATCACGCGCGCCGCCGTTACACCACCGGTGCCAAAGGGGCCACGGCGAGAGACAGGTATTACATGCGCAAGCATATTCTGATGAAGAACGGGGAGCCAATCATCGGTCCCGACGACAAACCTTTGGCGGAGCCGCCTCCCGCACCACTGATCAGCAATCCCGTCGTTCGCAAGGCTATCCACGAGGTCAGACGGCATCTTGTCGAGTTCATGACGACGTTCGAGCGCAAGCCGGATGAGGTCTACGTAGAATTGGCTCGCGAAGCGAAAATGGGCAAGAAAGATTCCGACCGGCTTCTTTTCAGGAATCGCCTGCGCAACCGTATCCGCAACGACATTGCTCGTGAGTTCGATCTGGAGTCACGAAGTTCCACACAGCAGAGAGCGGGCGTTGATCGGGTGGTGCTTTGCGTTCAACAGGGCGGGGTTTGTCCTTTATGTGGAAACCAAACGGTTTCGACCAAGATCACGCCAAGAATGGCAGCCGAGGGTGAAGGATGCGAGGTGGCGCACATCATTCCCAAGGCCAGCGGCGGGCACAACGGACTGGGCAACATCGTCCTTGCCCACACCAAGTGCAACCGCGACATGGGTCGGCGGACTCCGCGCCAGTTCTGGGAAACGACATTGAAAGGCGGCTTCGAAGCGGGCATGTCGTGGGTCGAGATGATTTATGGTGACATCGAGCGGCCTAGACCGGCGGAAATCAAGAATGCTGAGGGTAATGCCCTCTGGTTGTGCTATTTCACTCATCGCGACGACAAGGCGAAGGTTGAGCAAGTAAAAAAGGACGTCACTGATATCAAGGAGATGACCAACCGACAGGAAGCGGCGACGAAATACGCCGCACGACAGGTAATGGCCTACCTTGCCGACGCGCTGTTCGACGGCAAAGGCCTGCCTGAGCGCGGCGGAGTACGCCAAGTCTACGCAACTGATGGGATATGGACGAGTCGGTTGCGCCGAGAGTGGGGCCTTTTTTTTGATCGGCACGCATTCAAGGCCAAGGGGCTGACCAATGAGGAAGAAAACCTGCGGAAAGAGAAGAACCGTGGCGACCATCGCCATCACGCCATCGATGCGGTGGTGATCGCCCTTTGCACACGGCAGGTGCAGATCGACTGGGAAGAACGAGAGAAGCAGGCGGACAAGGACGGCGTTAATACCGCCGACGAACAGGCAATGGAAATCTATCGCCGGCAATATCCACTCAAGCCGCCAGCCCAATTTCGCAGCCGTGAGGAATTTCGCGAGGCGGTCCGAAGGGCGGTGTTCGGCGATAAGAGTGTCGAGCGGCCCATCTGCCATCGACCGGTGAAGCGCAAGCTGATTGGGGCACTGCACGAAGAGACACTGCTGGGTCCTGTCGTCGACAAGGGCGGAAACCTCACGGCCAATTACACTGCCAAGAAGAGCGTACTCTCGCTCACCCCGAACCATCTGCGGATGCCCCGGCCAGAAACCGAGAGCGAAGCGATCGAGCGTCTCGCGGAGAGAAGACGGCGGGAGAAGAAGATTGACGAGAAGGCCGCTCGAAAGTGGGCGAGAGCGGTTGTTGCTTGCCGGGATTACGAAAAGGGATGGGTACCTGCGATCATCGATCCGCCTCCGGGCAAGAGTGGCATCGTTCGTGATGTGGCTTTGCGACAACGGTTGCGCCAGTGCCTTGCCGATGCCGGCCTGAACCCCGACGGCTTTTCCGCGAACCAGATCAAAAAACTATTTGAGGCGGGAGGCGTGCGTCAGGAATCGGGTGTTCCCATCAAGTCGGTGGTCCTATTGCGCACAATGAGCGATCCCGTGGTCGTCGATCGAAAGCAATCAGATTACGCCTCCGGCCAAATGGTGCGGTCGACAAACCCCGCCGCGAAACGCGCCTATGTCGGCGGCAACAACCATCACATCGAAATCCGCTTCGTCAGAGATAAGAAGGGCAGAGAGAACTGGTCCGGCCAAATCGTCTCCGCCTTTGAAGCGTCACAGCGAAAACTTGCCCGGCTACAAGCCATGCGCGATGCCGGCATTCCAACCACGGCAAAGGCCTACCGACAACTATCCGATGCCGACCGGAAGAGGTTCAAGCCAATCCTGCGCGATATCGAGGAAAACCACCCATTGGTGGATCGTTCCGACAACGACGACAAGGGCGGGGAATTCGTCATGAGCCTTTGTGAAGGCGAGATGCTCCTGATGAGGCAAAAAGGCACGACGAGCGGCCCTGATGAGATCGGCTACTTCGTGGTCGCCAAACTTGATAAGCCGCAGGGGATTGTGCTCGTTCCCCATTGGGACGCCCGCGCGGCAGGCGAGCGTAAAGACGCAGAGGGCAAGCCCGTGCCCGACTCGAAGCGCGACCAGTTCACCGCCACACCAATCGACCTGAAAACTTTAGCCCCACCGGGAAAGTCGCACGCCGTGAAGGTCCGCGTCAGCCCGTTAGGCAAAGTGACCGAGTTGGAACGGGATTGAGCGGATTCAGTCGTCTCCGCATTCCGCCGATGGTGACTTTGGCATTCTTTCCGTCAAAGGCGGCATCCGGGTGATCAAACGCACGATTGAAATCTCGCGGCACGCGATGCATCTGTCGGCACGGTTCGACCAGCTAATTCTTCAGCCTTTCGATGCTGATAAAGACGCGGCCACGTCCATCCCCGCTGAGGACATCGGCCTGCTCGTTGTCGACCATCCGCAGGTGACATATACGCACGGAGCGTTCGCCGCGTTGCTTGACAAGGGCGCTGCGGTGCTTCTGTGCGGCCGGGATCACCTGCCGGCGGGGATTCTGCTGCCGATTTCAAGGCAGACAGAGCAGGTGACCCGTCTACGGATGCAGATCGCTGCCTCCGTGCCGCTTTGCAAGCGAATCTGGCAGCAGATCGTCGTCGCCAAAGTGCAGGCACAGGCAGCCTTATTCAAGAGTGATTCCCTAACCCGAGGTCGGCTGCTAAGTCTCGCCCGAGATGTGAAGTCAGGTGATACGACAAATGTCGAGGCTCAAGCGGCTAAGGTCTATTGGGCGGCGTGGCGAAAGGAGTTTGCTGATTTCTATCGAGACCATGACGGCACCGATGAATTCAATGGCCAACTCAATTATGGCTACGCCGTGATGCGGGCGGCGGTTGCCAGAGCGATAGTTTCGGCGGGCCTCCATCCCGCTCTCGGGGTTCACCATTGCAATCGATCCAACGCGTTCTGCTTGGCGGATGATTTGATGGAGCCGCTAAGGCCAATGGTGGATCAAAGGGTCCGACAACTGCGGCGCGAGGGCCGGACAACGTTGGAGCAGGCAAACAAGGCGGCACTGTTGTCATTGCTGGTTGCAGAATCGAGGATGGGTGATGGGACCGGGCCGCTCATGGTGCAATTGCACCGCACTGTGGCTTCACTGGTGCGTAGTCTTGAGGTAAAGAGGCCGGCGGTTGAGATGCCGTGGCTAACCGAATGGGACCTCTGATCGTGTATATCAATGGATACCGATGCATGTGGGTGGTAACCATGTTCGACCTCCCGGTGGACACCAAGGCCGCGCGAAAGGCCTATGCGCGGTTTCGCAAACATTTGATCAAGGATGGATTCGCAATGATGCAGTTCTCCGTGTACGTCCGCCACTGCGCCAGCGAGGAGAACGCGGATGTTCACACCATGCGAGTGGAGCGGGCGGTACCTGAAGATGGGGAAGTGCGGGTAATCAAGGTGACGGATAAACAGTTCGAGCGGATGCGGGTTTTCTGGGGGAAAAAACGCAGGTCACCAGAAAAACCGCCCGATCAACTGCAACTTTTTTAGCGCCGGAACCATCGCAAACCTATTCCAAAGCAGCACTTAGAAGGAAAAGAGTCTATCCAATCCCGCCTCGTGACCAACTCGCAACTCGAGCCGCCCCTGCCGCTGGCTCGAAAAGAGTCTATCCAATCCCGCCTCGTGACCAACTCGCAACTACAACGGGTCTGCTGAGTACATCAACATCAGTCTATCCAATCCCGCCTCGTGACCAACTCGCAACTATGCGCGGTGGGTCAATCCAGAATAGCGAGTCTATCCAATCCCGCCTCGTGACCAACTCGCAACTGGTCAGCTTCGACCCCGCCGACCTGCGCGAGTCTATCCAAT
>JBGTEU010000689.1:0-2099 GCA_041747595.1 Bythopirellula sp. | reverse complement strand
CCGGAGCTTGTGGAAGTGCCGTTGACCGTCCTATCCTTAGTGCAAGGCGGTCATCGAGATTCCCAAACTCGAAGATCAAATCGTCATTCACGCGCCGGACCACAGCGAGGCGGGTGCGGTGGGCACCGGCGGCCGCCACGTTCTCAAGACGTACAAGCGGACCGAAACGAGGTTTCAACCGCTGGTGTTTGCGGCAGTGATTGGCGTGGTGCTGGTGATGCTGCTCGTGGCGCTTGTGCTGCGTGGCCAGGAGAAGCCGAGTTGGCTGTTGGCGATCGGGGCGATCCTCCTGGGTCCGCCGCTCGCGTGGGCCGGCTATACGTTCCTGCGGGACGCTGAATTGGAAGGTTACACGGGCCCCAACCTCTGGCTGCGTTCGCTTGCCGCGGGACTGGTCTACGCGCTGTTATGGGGTGTGTACCTGTTCATTGGCGGCCAGTGGTTTGGGAGCGACGCGTTCGCCAAGGGGCTCGAAATCTGGCAGATGATGGTGCTTTTCGTCCCGATCGCAGCGATGGGCACGATGACGGCGTATGTGGCGTTCGATCTCGATCCGGGCAGCGGATTCTTCCACTGGGCCATGTATTTCGCCGTGACGGTGCTACTGCGGCTGGTGATCGGCCTCTCAGCGATTCCCGGACTCGGCGCCAGCTAAAAGCACCAGCGCTGGCAGCCAATTAAATGTTAAGCAACCCTCTGAGAGGCTCTCCCTTGCCGGATAGCCTCTGCGTGAAAGTTACTTTCATGCGACAAAAGGCCGCGCTGGTCATTCTTCGACGTTCTTCGACGTTGCTAAATTCGGCTAAATGCTTTTAACGTTCGAATTCCTGACAATGAACGCTCATTCTTCTCAAGCGCAGACAACAGCCGCGACGGGGTTACCCGCCGCGGCTGTCGCCCAGCAAAAATTTTCAGCACGCTCAGGTTCGAGCGTACTCAGGCCCGCGACCTTCGCTTGACGGCGAACAGTACGACGGCGGCAGTGGCGAGCAGCCACGTTCCCGGCTCTGGCACCACCCCAAGTGTAATTTCCTGCCCAAAACCTGCTCCCGCTATCGGCACAAGGGCACCCTGAGCATTGATGGAGATCACGCCGGGTTGATTGATCGGTGTCGGATTGTCGACATCGAACTCATTTATGAGGAAGTCCATGTTTACCGGGACGAAAGAGGTGACAGTCAGTTGAGGAAACGCGGTAAAGTCAATGTCGTTCGTCTCGTTGAAATTTTGACCGAACAGCGTCAAAGAGACCGCTAAGCCGTCGAGGGGATTGAGTAGGCCGTCCCCGAATCCGTCCAGGGCCGAATCGTCGTAGCTGAAGTTGCCACTCCCCATCGTGCCGTTGTGGGGACCACCGACCACGGTCACGGACCAAGGGAAGGAAACGGGTGCCGCAAGAATATTTTGGCCCGCGACCGCGAGCAACAAGAGCGCACCCATCAAGGACTTGGATTTCATTAGTGCTTACCTCATAAAAGATTCTCATAAAAGATTGTCGTAACAAACGGAATTCATGCCGCCACGCTGCTCCGTTGACATCAAGACATCATCCGCAAGACATCGACCTGCATTCGGCCTGGTTCATGAGCCCTCCGCGAGAAGTGAAAAATCGATCGAGAAAATTTGCCCCCCTTTGGGGAGAAGGAAAACCGCCTCAAGAATATCCAACCCAACGGGGATTGCAACTAGTCTCCAAAAGATTTTCACAGGTTGCTACGGCGAAAGGAGTTACGCGCGGTTGTCAGAAAAGAGTCGTAGAAAAGGGAGTCCGCAGGGGACTCTCATTCAGAATTGGCTGTTCAGCCGCTGGTCGACCACGGGGCCTTCAGCCAGTCGGCGAACTGGATCGAGTCCGCCACAGGCTCGCTCTATTCAGCCGCCTTCGACTTGGCAGCCTTCTTGGCAGTGCGTCGCTTGGTGGCGGCCTTTTTAGGCGCCGCCGATTTTGCCGACTTCTGCGCCGCTTTCGCGCGCTTCTTCTTCGGCGGGCCAAGAGCCGCGCGGGCAGCCAGCAGCTCGAGCGCTTCAGCAAACGTGAGCTCTTCGACACTCGATCCCTTGGGGAGCGATGCGTTCGTCTCGCCGTCGTTGAGATACGG
>JBGTEU010000688.1:0-4077 GCA_041747595.1 Bythopirellula sp. | reverse complement strand
CAGCTTCACCGGGAGCTTGTGCAAATCCTCAATGACAAGGAGTTGCAGCTTTGCCAAATAAGCTCGGAACTCGGGAAGTTTATCTTCGGTGCGGGCGTCGGCCAATTGTCGAGCGAAATCGGTGGCGGTGAAATAGGCAGCGCGTTCGGCGCCGAGCAGCGGCAGCCAACGTCGCACGATGCCCCGCGCGAGCAGCGATTTGCCGCTTCCCGAGGGTCCGATGAGCATGAGCGGATTGGCCCAAGCTGGGGGCGAAACTTCCGCATCGCCAGTGAGTAATTGTTCGAGGGCGAGGATCGGCAGGCGGTTTTCGGGACCGGCGACGAAGCAGGACAAGTCGGTCGGCGCAGCGGCGTCAGCCACCGCGGCAGGCCCGCAATGACTCGTCGGCAAATCGATTCGCAGCACTCCGTCGACCACGTGGGTTCCGTCCAAAATCGGCATTGTGAAGGTGACAAGGGACGCCCAAAAAGGGCCAAATTTCCCCGCTAAAGACAGCAGAAAATAGAATCCCTGAGTCTAGCCGATTTGCTCCCGCATCGGGAGGACTACGGGCGTAATTTTCTGGGAATAATCAGCGTCGTAAGTGATTGTATGCCTTAATGATACGGCGAGACGCTTCCTGCGTGTCGGCCGCCGTCGTCAGGGCGCCGAAACTCAGCCGCAAAGCGCTCTCGACGAGCCCCTCGGGAAGCCCCATCGCAAGGAGTACGGGGGAAGGTTCGCTAGAGCCACTGGCACACGCGGAACCGGTCGAACAGGCGACGCCGGCGATGTCGAGCGCCAGGAAAAACGCCTGCCGATCAACGCCGACAAACGCGATATTCGACGTGTTGGGGAGCCGCGGCGCGTGACGACCGATGACGCTGGCCGTGGGAATCGCGGCGGTGATTTGTGTTTCGAATTCATCGCGTAGCCTGGCTAATCGCGATACGCGCGATTCGGCTTCGCGGTGCCAACATTCGAGTGCGGCTTGCATCCCCACCGCCAGGGGAAGCGATTCGGTCCCCGGCCGCGCGGCGGCTTGTTGGTGTCCCCCGTAGAGCTGCGGAGCGAGCGTTACACCGCCGCGCACGAGCAAAGCACCAATGCCGAGGGGGCCATGAAATTTGTGCGCAGCACAACTGAGTGCGGCGAGTTGCCACTCGTGGAAATGGGTAGGAAGTTTGCCGACCCATTGCGCCGCATCGGTGTGGAAGAGAACGTTGCGATCCGCACATAGTTTGCCGATTTCTTCGAGCGGCTGCAGCACGCCCGTTTCGTTGTTGGCGGCCATGATGCTCACGAGCCGCGTCTCGTCGCGGACTGCGGCGGCGATTTCGTCAAATTTTACGACCCCATTTTTGTCGGCCGCCACGCGAGTCACCTGCCAACCGCGTCGCTCAAGTTCTGCCGCCGGACCCAACATCGACGGGTGCTCGATGGCCGAGGTGATGAGGTGGGGGGCGGGTCGTTGGGCTGCTAGCATTCCGAGCAGGGCGAGATTGTTGGCCTCGGTGCCGCCGCTGGTGAAAATGAGCCGATCGGCGTCGATTCCCGTGGTTTTGGCCCCTAAAAGCATGGCGATTCGTTCGCGAGCTTCTTCCAAGGCCCGACGCGATGCTTGCCCGGCTCGGTGCTGGCTGGCCGGATTGGCCGCAAACCGGAGCGCCGTCTCGCGCATGGCATCGGCCACTTCCGTCAGAATCGGCGTGGTGGCGTTGTTGTCGAGATAAATCGTGTCGAGATTCAGTGTTTCGGCCATGCCTGCAGTATAGGCGCTAGGCGCAGGTTTTTAGGCGCTGGTTTGGGAAATGCTAGCGCCCAGCGCCTAGCAACTGGCGCCTTCCCCACCGATTGCCATTGCGGGTGTTTTTACGCGAGGACTACTATCCGCGGCCCGCAAGCTGTGAATGGATTCACGGCTCTGATTCAGGAACATCGCACTCAAGGATGAGTTGCCATGGTTGTCTTTTTCCGCGCATTGGTGATGTTGGTGACGCTCGTGGGCTTGCCCGCGGCGTGGGTTTATTACGGCCCCCTCCCCCAGGGAGCGCAGCGCGTGGTCGACCGCTTTGTGGAGGTCGCCCGTGATGCCTTGGGCTGGCAGCGGCCGATGGGAAGCGACACGGCTCGCGGCGAATTGAAAACAGCACCCCGCTACGACGAAGTGCTCCCCACGCAGCGAGAATTTCCGCCCGTCTCTCGGGCTGGTTTTCAAGGGAGCAGCGCACCGGTGAAATTGGCGTCCGCCAGCGAGGGTTTGCCGACTCCGCCATTGCCGATTGGTCACAATTTAGCTGGTCAAAATCTGAACGGTGAAATGGAGATGCACCTTTCGCTACTCAAGAAACTTGGCGTGGCGAATTATGCCCTGGAAAAATGGGGGGCCGGCTACCGCTTCAAGTGTGCGATTCCCTTGGGGGATAACGCCGATTTTACCCGGCATTTCGAGGCCATCGACGCCGACCCGCTCGCCACGGTGCGGCAAGTCGTGGGGGAAGTCACCTCTTGGCAAAACGCCCGGCATGATGCGGTCGGCTCAGGCACGATGTGGCGTTAAGCAAGCGAGGAGGCCGGACCGATGCAATTTCGAGCGAGCAATCTGGGGTGCCGGCTGGCGAGTGTCGCCGAGCGGTATCGCACGCCGCTTGCCGGTGCTGAGTTCAAGAAACCGAAGGTAGGGATGCTGATCGGCCAATCGCAGACCAGCCCCGTCGGGGGGAATCCCGCAGAAGATCAAGAAGCGAAGCTCACCCGGCTCGAGGCGGCGTTGTTCTTGTCTCGGGAACCGATTTCCACCAGAAAACTAGCGAATGTGGCCAAACTTGCCGATGGTACCGAGGCTCGTACTTTGCTCAAATTGCTCGCTCGGCGTTACGAAGAGCGGGCCAGTGCCATGCAGGTGGTCGAAGTCGCCGGCGGGGTTCAGTTATTCACCCGTACCGCGGTGGCCGATTGGATCCGCCGTATGCACGGCGAGAGCGAGGAAATCCGGCTTTCTCCCCCCGCCTTGGAAACCCTGGCGGTGGTGGCCTATCGGCAGCCCGTCGTCAGGGCGGAAATCGAGGCCATCCGGGGGGTTCAGTGCGGCGAAATCCTGAGAGTGTTGATGGAACGCGATTTATTGCGTATTGTCGGACGTTCGGAGGAACTCGGCCGGCCGTTTCTCTACGGCACGACGAAAAAGTTTTTGCAAGTTTTTGGTCTCCGCCGCTTGGAACAACTGCCCCCTATCGATCAAATTCATAGCGTTGGAGTCGAGTGGTAGTCTTGCAAATAAATCGGTGTCGCAGTTAGCTTTAACTTTCCGCGAATCCAATTCATACAGACCCAGACCCATATACCGTATTGTGAGAAGGTGAAGGAGCAAATCGTGCAACTTATTGATGCTTGGCAGTTGACGGCGGTTGGTTTTAGCAGCGACGTCTCTTTGGCTTTGCTGGAGCGCGGCTTCGGCCTCGTTGATCCCCGTTTGAATCCTCTCGCGAACATCGGCGACGAGGATGATGAGTACGAGGACGAAGAGGACGATGACGACGCCGAGGACGATGACTACGACTACGAATATGAAGACGAAGAAGAAGACGACAGCGACGAAGAGGAAGACGACGACGAAGAAGATGCCGAGTGGGAAGAGGTAGAAGAAGATTCCCTCGATGAGGATGAAGACGAAGAAGAGGAGGAAGACGACGTCGACTACGATGACGATCTCGATGCCGACGACGATCTCGAATACGAGTACGAGGATGAAGAAGAGGACGATTGAGCGTTCGATCCTCTGACCCAGGGATTGCAATCCCTGGGCGTCGGCTCAATCAGTCTTCGATCTTGAAGAGCCGGCGGAGGGCGTCCATCAATCCGTGATGGGTGCCGTTCTGAGAAGCGGTGCGCAGCGATTCCAGTGGCGGGTGCAAGAGCTTATTCACCAAGCGGTCGGCGAATTGCCGGATCTCTTCCTGGGTGCGGTCATCCATATCAGGTAGCTTTTTGAAGAGCCGCTCCAGCTCCGCTTCCTTGGGACGATGCAGCCCGGCCCGCAATCCCGTGATCACGGGGGCGGTGGAACGCAAATGCGTCTCGGCGATGAAGCGCTCG
>JBGTEU010000687.1:0-3510 GCA_041747595.1 Bythopirellula sp. | reverse complement strand
GCCGGTGCGTGCCGGTCTGCAAATTCCGGCACGGGGACGTGCCGGCTCGCTTTCTTTGCTTGACACGTTACACAGTAGCGGCGGCCCATTGGGTCGAACAGTACCGAATCGACCCCGGGTTCTTGTTCATTTACAATTTTGAGTGACAAGTCGTCGCCATTCCGGCCCAGCTCGGTAGGTTTGTCCCTCCATTTCTTCAAGGCTCGATCATGAGCATACCTTCAACCGCTGAAATCCGAGACGTCGTCGACAGCATCTACCGCACCGAGTCGCGGCGGGTGTTTGCCACGTTGGTGCGGCTGTTGGGCGATTTTGATTTGGCCGAGGAAGCAGTTTCCGATGCCTTTGCCTCGGCGGTGGCTCAATGGCCTGCGGAAGGGGTGCCCGCGAATCCCCGGGCGTGGCTCGTTTCGGCGGGGCGGTTCAAAGCGATCGACACAATGCGGCGGCGGGCGCGGTTCGATGCGTCGCTTACAGAGCTTGCAAATCGTATCGACACAAATAATGATCCCGCGGCAGATGCAGACGGCATCGAAGACGACCGCTTGCGGCTGATTTTTACTTGCTGCCATCCCGCGATCGCGCCTGAAGCACAAGTGGCGCTCACGTTGCGGGAAGTGTGCGAACTCACCACCGAGCAAATCGCCAGCGCGTTTCTCACCACGCCACCCACGCTCGCGCAGCGGATCGTCCGTGCAAAGTCAAAAATCCGTGACGCGGCGATTCCCTATCAGATTCCGACGCGTGAAGATCTGCCCGACCGATTGCACACCGTACTGCAAGTGATTTATCTGGTCTTCAACGAAGGGTACTCCGCTTCGTCGGGAGAAACACTCACGCGGCCTGATCTATCCGCCGAAGCGATTCGCTTGGGACGGTTGATGGTCGAGTTGCTGCCCGAACCCGAGGTGTTGGGTCTGTTAGCGCTCATGCTGCTGCACGAATCGCGGCGAGAGGCGCGGAATACGCCGACGGGGGAAATCATTTTGCTCGACGATCAAGATCGCTCCCTGTGGAATCGCGAGCAGATCGACGAGGGGAAGCAGCTCGTGGCACGGGCGTTTGAAAGTCGGCAATTCGGGCCCTACATGCTGCAAGCGGGGATCGCGGCGATTCATGCCGACGCAGCGGAAGCCGACGCGACCGACTGGGCGCAGATCGTTGGACTTTACGACGTGCTTGCGCGGGTGACACCCTCGCCGGTGGTAGAACTGAATCGCGCAGTGGCCGTGGCGATGCGGGATGGCCCGGCAGTGGGCCTCGAATTGGTCGATGCGATTCTCACCCGCGGCGATCTGGCGAATTATCACTTAGCCCATGCGACCCGGGCGGATTTCTGTCGCCGGCTGGGCAAAACGGCGGAGGCGCGCGATTCTTACCAACAGGCACTCAAGTTGGCTCGCCAGGAACCAGAACGCCGTTTTCTCGCGGGGAGATTGGCCGAATTAGGCTGAAATTCGCGTGTCAAAAAAATTTCGGGAGCCTGTCGATTTGGGCCGTCGTCGCTCGACTACTTAGTGTTAAGCGAAAAAGGTCATTCCGAAAGGAGCCGTGCGACTTGAGGAATCTGGGTTCACGCTTTACACGCACAAGAATGCGAACTCAAACTGAACCTAGATCCCTCGGCTCGTAGAACTCCCCTCGGGATGACAATATATAAAGGAGATACACCAATGCGATTCATGATGCTGATGATCCCCAAGGGATACGAAACCGCCGCCCCAGAGACCATGCCCGAGGCCGATGCCGTGGCGGCGATGATGAAATACAACAAAGAGCTCCAAGACGCAGGGGTGCTGCTGTCGCTCGACGGTCTGCGTCCCCCATCGGAAGGAGCGCGGGTCGCGTTTGCCACGGGCAAGCCGATTGTCACTGATGGCCCCTTTGCCGAAGTCAAAGAGTGCTTGGGCGGCTATTGGATGATCGACGTGAAAGATCGCGCGACGGCCATCGAATGGGCGAAGAAGTGCCCGGCCAGCAAGGACGAGACGATCGAGATTCGCCAGGTGCAAGTGATGGAAGACTTCCCCGAAGACGTGCAGAAGGCTGCGGCAGGCTACAGCGAGATGCAACCGGGTGCCACCGCGGACGACAGGAACGTATTCATCAATCTGCCAGTGAAAGATCTGGAAGCATCAAAAGAATTCTTCGGCAAGTTGGGTTACACATTCAACGCTCAGTTCACTAATGAGAACGGAGCCTGCATGGTCATCAGCGAAAGCATCTATGCGATGCTGTTGGTGGAGAAATTTTTCCAGACTTTCACACCCAAGAAAATCACCGACGGCAAATCGATGGCTGAGGTAATCAATGCCTTGAATTGCCCCTCGCGGATAGCGGTCGACGAAATCGTCCACAAAGCGCTCGTTGCGGGCGGCAAGAAATATAATGAGCCTCAGGACCATGGTTTCATGTATCAATGGGGCTTCGAGGATCTCGACGGCCACATCTGGGAGTACTTTTGGATGGATCCGTCGTTTGTTCAAAAGTAACTTGATAGCCGCGATGCGACGCATTGCTGGTCCCCGCGATCAAGTCTGATCGTGGCTATTTCAATACAGTTTGAAACTTCAATACCGTTTGAAACTCAAAGGCGAATCGTCATGCAAAAGATTACACCGTTTCTATGGTTTAATGCCAACGCCGAAGAGGCCGTCAACTTTTACGCTTCCGTTTTCAAGAGCGTCAAAGTCACTAAGACAATTCGCTGCGGCGACGCGGGACCGGGGCCCAAGGGTTCCGTACTCACAATCGGTTTTGAAATCGAGGGCCAATACTTCACGGCCCTCAACGGCGGACCACACTACCAACTCACGCCGGCATTTTCCATCGTCGTCGCTTGTAAGTCGCAAGAGGAAATCGACTACTACTGGGAGAAGTTGACTACCGATGGAGGCAAGGAAGTGCAGTGCGGCTGGCTGGAAGATAAGTTTGGCGTCTCGTGGCAGATCTGGCCCGACAAGATATTAGACCTTATCGACGGTCAGGAACCCGAAAAATCGGCCCGCGCCATGCAAGCGATGATGCAGATGGTGAAGCTCGATATCAATCAACTGCAAGCCGCTTACGACGGCGAGTAAGTGATGGAAAAATGTTCGGCAACGGATACTCAAAAACTCAGACACAATGGGAGAACTCCATGAGATATATGCTGCTCATTTACACCGACGAAAAAGCGTGGACCGACGACGAGCGCGAACATTGCTACGCGGAATCGACGGAGCTCACTCGCGAATTGCACACGCGCGGGCAGTTTCTAGGTGCCTCGCCGCTGCATCCCGTGGCGACGGCAACCAGCGTGAAAGTTCGCGACGGCAAGCAACTCGTCACCGACGGGCCGTTCGCCGAAACGCGCGAACAACTTGGCGGTTACTTTCTGATCGACGCCAAGGATCTCAACGAAGCGATATCAATCGCCACGCGGGTCCCTGGGGCGCGCAAGGGGACCGTCGAAGTGCGGCCGGTGCTGGAAATCTCTGGGCTGCCAGAAAAAGTAGTGGGGGGGTGGAG
>JBGTEU010000686.1:0-3977 GCA_041747595.1 Bythopirellula sp. | reverse complement strand
TGTCACAGTCTTGTTGATGGTGCCATGAACTCGGACCTCTCCATTGCTAGCCAACACCGCCCCTGTACCATCGAGAGTTGCATTATTGGAGATTTCTAGTAACCCGTTTGATTGCACGATTGTAGGCCCGTTTACACCCAGCGTAGTCTGGTCACCTAGTACAATAGTATCTCCATTAGCTTGGAGTCCTCCTGTAAGAGTGGTTGGTCCATCGAGCCAGATGGAGCCATTTACAATCGCAACGCTCCCATCTATATTTCCGCTGCTGCGAAGCCGACCGCTGTTGATCGCAATACTTCGATCTAACGATCCATTCACTCGCAATGTCGATTCTGAACCAATTATATTTACGTCGCCGGGACCGGTAAGAGACGTTCCCGGATGCAGTGTGAACTCACCACCACTTACTGTAGTCGTGCCACCGGCCGCGAGCGTACCTTGGGTAAGCGCTCCTTGACTTAAAGTCACGTCGCCTTGAACACTGAGTGTTCCCTCGCTGCTAATAGTTCCCCTCGCCGATAGATTGCCAGTGATGGTTCCCGTGCCATCGATCTGTGAGAGGCCCGACCCACCTGTAACGGAACCATTCACAGTCCCGTTGACTTCAAGGCGTCCGCCGTAGGTGTAATGATTGGGCTCCGCTCCTTCCGTTCCGCCCGTTACGACCGCGCTTGTCGAAGTGAGCGTTGCACCCGTTGGTATCGAAAGCGTCCCAGCGCGGATCACGGTCGAGTTTGTACTGACCTCATTGACCACCGTCGAATTACCCACGTTCGTGAGCGCGCCGATGTTGAGCACCGGTTCGCCTCGCAACTCGCCTGCGGAATAGACGCGGGTGACGCTTCCTGTGCCTCGCACGAGGCTACGGTTGTAAAGGGGTGCGAAGGAGTGGACGTCGATGGTTGCATTGTCGCCGACGAAGACTTCTCCATCGTTGATCGCCGTCTGCTGCTGAGTGGCGAAGCCGGGGACAGACGTTGTACTCGTGTTTAGAACCATATTGGCCCAATTGTCAATTTCCAGTAGACCCAGGTTGTGTTTTATCGTCGGACCGTTTACGCCGGGTCCCTTGATAGTGGCGCCGGAGCCCGTGGCGCGGATGGTCACGCCTGCGTTGACCACCTGGATGTTGTTGAACTGGATAGTTCCGCCAGTGGCCTCCCAGAGACCATCGGTGAGCGTACTAGCATCCACGCTGGCAGTGAGCGTTGCGCCAGCTAGCGCTCGGAAAGTGCCTGGGCTGCCCAGAACGTGAGTGAGCTCAAGTGTCCCCTGCTGAGCTTCGATCAAGCCTCGGTTCTCGACCGGGACGGCAATGGCCGAATGGCCTGTATCGAGAGTCTGTCGGATGTGGGCGCCCACCTCGTTGACCAGGTGACTGCCTCCGCTAAGACTGGCACTGCGGAATTCGAGCACGTTCTCGTTCGTGAGAGTGGCGTTAACCATCTGGCTCGTTCCAGCGGTGAAATGGATCGAACCTTGATTGACAATCGTACCAATCATGCCGCCGCTGCCAGCAAATACATCAGCAAATACTGTAGAGCCGTTGCCGAAAGTAACATCCTCGAGGTTTCCCGCGTTCCACTCCAGATTGGTTGCTGTGAGTATATTGCCTCCACCTGCGATTCTGCCTTCCTTTCGATCCATAAGCATGTTTTCGACCGATGCATTGCCCTCTAGCGTAAGCGTCGAGCCATCCAGTACGTAGTAACCCGCACCGATCACCTGGGCTCCTTCTTCCATTGTCATGCCATTGCCTTGAGAGGGCATCCCGTAGGTCGCCCCGGCGGCGATGTCGATGGTGCCGGAGTTTCGGAGAGGCTGGTTTACGCTTGCAGTAAAGCTGCCGGAGTCAATGTCTATCAGGCCGTGATTTTCAGTTATCGCTGCAAAATGAAAGCCGGCGCCAGAGGATCGACGTACTGTGCCGTTGGCTGCATTGATAAAGGAATTATGAGCCGTAGCAGCGAAGCTGCCGATGTTGTCTGTATCACCGTGTAAGTCGAGGGTGCCTTCGTTAATCAGCACGGACGTACTAGAGAAGAACCCGACACGGCCACTCTGCCACTCAAGAGTTCCCTGGTTTACAAACTGCCCTGATAAATATTTCGATCCTCCGGAAAGCACGCCCGTTGCCGTCGGCAGTACAGTCGTATCGCCTGAAATAATGGAAGAATCCCAGTTGAAACTATCTGAGATCTGCAGCGAACCCCCAGTGCTATCGATGCCACCTCCAATTGCCGCTAGGTTCGGTATGACAAGGTCTGTGTTTACAAAGAGTTCACCGAAGCTGTGGCGGAGTGTGCCTTCGCCGACTACTTGAGATCCGTTTCCGAGTGTAACAATCCCCCCAGTCTCCAGGGTAGCGCCGGCGGCAATATCGAAAGTGCCGGTGGAGTTGCCGCCTCCACTCAAAAGTAGTGTTCCGGAATCGACGTCAACCGTCCCGTCGTTCTGTACAAACACGTTGACCTCGGCAATGCCTGCACCGGTTGATCTTTGCAGCGTGGCCCCGACGGAGTTTTGCACCGAGAAGGTGTTCCAGAAAGACAGCCCATCGCCCTGCAGGTCGAAGAGTCCTTGGTTGTCGAGGTTGCCATTAAAGCCCCGCATTTCTCCTGATTCCCAAATCATATGACCGGAATTGGTGATCGGTCCGCTCACATTATGGGAGTCTGAGAAGGTAAGCGGTCCGACACCGCCAATGGTTGATCCTGACTCACCAATCCACCATCCGTTGGAGGAAGTAGAAGGCGCGTTGAGCGTCAACGATCCTCCCACGGTCAAAAAGCCGTTGGTTGGCGAATCAATCGTCATGGACTCAATAATTACGTCCAACCCCGCCGGAATAGTTAGACCAGAATTCTGGGGGGCCGACGGCCCGAATATTGCGTTGTAAGTCAGGCCCCCATTGCCGTTATTGGGAAAGTCAGGCGTGTCCCAGATGTCGGGGTCGTTCCAGTCCCCGCCAAAGATGAGAGTGGCCGTCACGTCGGCCGCGTGGAGATGGCTTGAGATGCATGATGAAGCACCAATGCAGAAGACAAGTAGGGTCGCAAACAGGTGAGAGTGGACTCGCATGAGAATGTTCCTCAGATAGATTTTCGTAAGTGAGGCTTGCCTGCCAGACAGACTTGCTGGGGGGTAGGCGAGGCCGCCGCCTCCCCTAATGCAGCTAAAACTTGGTACTGCAGGAACGCATCTCTAGAAAAGGCGACCGGCCAAACGAGTTGTGACCCATAAATAAAGCAATTGGCGGAGAAATTCCGTCACTAGAAGTCGCCCCCACCAGGGGGGGTGTTGGTGCATGGCGGGAATTGCCAACAAATTGGCAATTTCATGTGGCAAACCGAAAATAGGTTGGCTAGAATCTATGCCGAGAGAACAAGAAGGGCCGTGGATTTTTTTAGTTTCTGGATCGGAAATCTGTCACGTCGTTCGCGTTTGCTCGCCCTCTTATGAAGGCAATCCCTGTTGTTGATCGAACAATGGCAGAGTGGCCTGCGCTACTGGAAGCGGCCAAGGCTGGGGATGATGTTGCGCTGGGCGCGATTTGCGAACAGCTTCGTGGCTATTTGCTCCTTACTGCTACCAGCGAATTAGGAGCGGGCCTGACAGCCAAGTTCGACGCTTCCGACGTAGTGCAGGAGACGATGCTCGAAGCGTGCCGCGATTTTCACATGTTCCGGGGAGGTACTGAAGCGGAGTATCGTACCTGGATTCGGCGTTTGTTACGGCACAACTTATTGGACGCCGCCAAAGCAAGTCGACGGGCACTGTGTCGGCAGGTGGTGCGAGAAACGTCTCTCGACTATCAAGCAGAAGTCGTGAGCAAGGAAAGGTCCGCCAGCAGCATTCTGTGTCGTGGTGAAACGGACGAGGAACTAATGCGGGCGATCGCACAGTTGCCACATAAGCAACGACAGCTTGTGGAATTGCGTCACCGCCGGGGGCTCGCGTTTGCAGACATTGCCGCC
>JBGTEU010000685.1:0-2919 GCA_041747595.1 Bythopirellula sp. | reverse complement strand
CCACCAAAGGTTATCGTTAACAACGATGTGGTTCCGAATCCGGAAATCACCTACGCCAGCAGGGGCGGCGAGGTTCAGTGGGAGCCCGCGTTCAACCCCGTGGTAATGGAAAAGGGGTTCTGGTTTACCTCTCAGGATGGTACGAATCCCATATCAGGACCCGGCGGGTCGTGGACCTTTGATACGGTATTCTTTCTAAACTACGTTACCGATTTGCAAGTCGACGGCGTCGTCTACGAAGTGAGTGGCACGGGCACCGGCCGCATGGCGGGTACAGCGCCGGGCGGTGGGGGTGTTCTCCGCGACTTCGCGATCGAGATGCTTTCGCTCGACATCAGCGGCGAAATTCCGACGGATCCGGCGACTCCGTTCATGCTGCGGGAGTCGCCCACTTTGGCCTCGACCGGCGAGCTGTTGCTCGAAGACTTGGGCGGCGGGCAGTTCGGCATCACCAGCTTCTTCGACGTCTTCACCGAGCTGAGTCTCGACGGTGGCGCTAACTGGTACGCGGCGGTCGACCAAGTGCCGGAACCAGGGGCGATCTGGCTGGCGGTCACCTGCTACTTGGCTTGTGCGACTGCGACGATCAGACGTCATCGCTTGTCATAGTTTCTCTATCTCTGGAAATCGCTAATGAAAGGCACTGAAAAATGAACCTCAATCTTTCTCTCATCGGTCGTGTGCGCCGCTCCTTGGCCGTCGCGTGCGTGTTCCTGTCCGCCGCCAGCAGCTATGGGGGTCAAACCATTCCGGGCGTCGACATTATCGTTAAAAAGACTCCGGGTGGAAAAGTTAACAACCATGTCCAACCGAATATCCCGGCGGGCGACGTCTTTCAGCTTAACGACATGGAATGGCCTCTTCCGGCGGGGATAAATAGGGTAAAAACTTCGGATAAAGCCCGCGCGTCGATTGTGGCTCCGCCCGACCTGCCTGACGACCTCGGCGGCGGTAATTGGGAGCTGAATACTTCGTTCGACGTGACATACAGCGTTGAGCTCGAAACGCCCGACGGCATCGTCGCGCTCCTCGCCACCGGCACGGCCCACGTCAGCGGCACGGGCATCACGCTCACCGACTGGGACAACGACGGCGACTCCGATCTCGATGACTTTATTCAGTTCCAGTTGCACGGGCCGATCCACCAGTTCGACGTAGAGGTCAATTCGTTCGAAGTGGTCGATTCGATCGCAGGCATCCGTCTCCGCGAGTCGCCGACTCTCGCCTCCACGGCGCAAATCGTGCGGCGCGACATCCCCGGCGGCGAATACCGGATCGCCAGCTTCTTCGACGTCTTCACCGAGATGAGCATTGATGGAGGGGCCACCTGGACCCCGGCCAACTCGTCGCTGCAGTTCATCAGCGTGGTCCCCGAGCCCACGGGCCTGGCGCTAGTGGGCATAGCCATGTTCGCCGGGGGCATATCGCGCCGGCGGAGGGGCGGTAACTCAAGATGAGCCGAACGCGCTAGCGTCGGGTGATAGAGCGAAACGTCTCGAGACTTGAAGAACCCGAGGCTAGCGCCAACGGCTCAAATTGCTAACACGTCGGGTATTGAAATAGTTTCAAAAACATTTTATGTCATGGGGAGGACCGCTAATGGGCACGAGATTCTTTGCGCGAGTTATTCTTTGTGTTGTCATCACAATGGCTGCGACTGCGTGGGTTGAGACCGTTCCGGCGGCAACTCTCAATGTGGGGACGCAGGACACGTGGTTTTCCAATCCCATTCTTTCCCGCGGTATTTCGCCGTAGAGAGAGTCCGTTTCGCTTGACTGCGGACAACACCCCTCGCCGTTTGCTTGACCAGGGACCACGGCTCGCTTAGCCTAGTACTGGGGAGCAGAGACCGGCTCGCAGGGATTAGAGAGGCACTTCTTCGCAAGGTTTGCGTCGCCATGCACTCGCATTGGCTGGGCGGTTTGGCGCGTCATAGCTCGCCACGCCGCGGTCGTCGGTAATCTCCCATGGTAGCAATCCGCATCAACTACGCGATGCGACTTATCCCGTGACTCGCCGTAATGGCAGTATGCGCAAAAGGAATTTTCTCATGATCGGTCGTTCAATTCTTAGTGCTCTGGCTTGTGCTCTGGCTTTGTGCTTGTTCGTCGAACGAACTGTCCTCGCCAATGTCCCCTTGGGGGGATTCATTCCTTTTGTGGCCATCGGCATGACCGATGAGCACCAAACTCTGGATGTTATCTCGCTGGGTGCGATTCCCTTTATTGCTAAACCGGAATTCTCGTTGGGCGCGCCTCTGCTAGGAACGGGCGGCAACCCTTATCTCGACATTGCACTCTTCGACAGTGGGGCGGCCACGCATATCATCACGCAGCAAGCCTTCGCGGGATTCGATATTCAAGGGAACGGCCTTCGCGGCGAAAACCTTCAAATCGTCGGCGGTGCCACGGGAACGATCTTGATGGAGATCAACGACGCGGCCGGAATTTATGCTGCCGGGTTTGGCGACGTCACTTCCAATGGCACGGTGCTCACCGCGAATAACCCTCAACAACTTCGCGGGCAGACGAGCGTTGCCACGTTGACCGCCCCCAACTCATGGACGCTTCCCAACATCTTGGGCCTGCCGATGGTCGCGCAACATGCGGTCGTCATCCGCAACAGCGATCCATTAATCTTTCAACACGACGGTCGCACCGTGCGGACTCCGCAAGTTGAGTTCACCGATCTTGGCACAGGCAATACCGAAAACATCATCCGCCGCGCGCCGCTAAAGCTCAAGCCGGGCATCGGTTTTATTCAAGGCCCGCAGTATGTCTTTAATCTTGACCTTGGTGACATTTTTGGCGGGGGTGGAGATATCGCCATTCATGACAATCCTGCTTCTCCCACGGTGATCCAAGACAGTAACGGCAACGGCGGCGGATTGTTTCTTGACGTCGATATGGCCAATGGCTC
>JBGTEU010000684.1:0-3155 GCA_041747595.1 Bythopirellula sp. | reverse complement strand
CATAACGATTCCACCTCGCTTGCGGTTTCGCGCTGAATCCTATCTCTCCCGTCGCGTTGCCACCAACCCCGCCAGATACCCCGCCTTGAACCCCGCGTCGATATTCACCACGGCCACGTTGCTCGCGCAACTGTTGAGCATCGCCAGCAGCGCGGCGAGTCCCCCGAGATTCGCTCCGTAACCGACGCTCGTCGGCACGGCAAACACGGGGCACGGCACGTAACCACCCACCACGCTCGGCAAGGCCCCTTCCATGCCGGCGACGACCACAATCGCATCGGAATCGGCGAACTCGGCGAGCCGCGCGGGCAAACGGTGCGGACCGGCGACTCCCACGTCGTGTACCATCGTGGTTCGCACTCCCATCCAAGCGAGCGTTTCACGCGCTTCCTCGGCCACGGGCAAGTCGCTCGTCCCGGCGGTGACGACGGCGACGTGACCAATCGAGGAGTCGCGGTCCGCCATGTCGATGCGCAGTGTTCGCGCCACGGGATTGTAAATCGCTTGCGGAAATGCCTGGCACAACTCGGCCGCTTTTTCTGGCGTGATCCGCGTGGCGAGCACATGCTGGCCATGTTCGAGCAAACGTGTTGCGATCGCAGCGATTGAGTCAATCATTTTGCCGGTGCCAAAGATCACTTCGGGGAAACCACAGCGGCGCTCGCGATCGAGGTCGACCGTTGCCGCATCGGTCTGCGCGGTCACGAGTGCCGCCTCGCGCAAAAATTCTTCGGCCGAGATTTCCGACGCGGCGAGTTTACCTGCGAGCGCGACTAAATGGGTGGCATCCATGGCGTCCAGTTTAACATAAGAAGTCATCCCGAGGGGAGTTGTTCATTCTGTCATCCTGAGAGAGTCCCGACGACGGGTCATACCAGTTAACGTTGTCGGGTACGTGTGATAGTCGAACCCAGATTCCTCAAGTCGCGCCAAAACGATAGGAGTGGCCTTTCGGATTGACTTTTCTTTGCGAAAGCATCTAGCCATCTTCCCGAAATTCTTCCCATCGCACGCCCAGTTTGCGCATTCGGGCACGCAACGTGTGGGGATTGATTCCCAGTATCTTGGCCGCACCGCGTTTGCCTTCGACCCGGCCATGGGTAGTGACGAGCGCACGCTCGATGTGTGCCTTCATCGCCGCGTCGAGTGTGGCCAGGCCGATTGATGGTGAGAGAGGGTCGTCAGCTTGCGATGCTTGTTGGCTTGGTACGCTTGCATTGGGAGCAACGAGCATTGGTCCGCCGGCCCCCAACGAGGCGGCGATTTCCAAGCGTTTGCCGTTGCCGAGAATGGCCGCGCGGTCGATCACGGCGCCGAGCTCACGAATGTTGCCCGGCCAGGGATAATTGATAAGCAATTGTAAATCGGCCGCCGAAGGTTCCACGTACGTGAGTCCAAAACGGTTGGCCGCGCGCTGGGCAAAATGGTTGGCCAAGGCGGGGATGTCTTCGGTCCGATCCCGCAACGGAGGCAAGAGAATCGGAAACACGTTGATGCGATACCACAAATCTTCGCGGAACGTGCCGACCTTGACCATGCCCGCCAGGTCGCGGTGGGTGGCGGTGACGATTCGCACGTCAACGTGAATCATTTGTTGACCGCCGACGCGTTCCACTTGATGATCCTGCAGCACCCGCAACAGCCTCACCTGGGCAGGTAACGGCAGTTCGCCGATTTCGTCCAGAAATAGCGTGCCGCCGTCGGCTCGTTCAAACCAACCTTGCCGCAAATCGGCGGCCCCCGTGAAACTCCCCTTTTCATGTCCGAACAGATGCGAATCAATCAATTCCGCGGGGATCGCACCGCAATTGACGCGGATGAACGGGCCGGTTGCCCGTGGCGAGCGATTGTGGATCGCACGGGCCGCGACTTCTTTCCCCGTGCCGGTGTCACCCAGAATCAAAACGGGCACGTCGGAATTGGCGACTAATTCCACGCGCTCCATGACGAGCCGCAATCCCGTGTCGGCCCCCACCACTGCGTCGCTCATTTCCTGTCGTCCCAGCCGCGTGAGCAACGTGCGACGATCGGCTTCGGCCGCTTCGCGGAGTGCGGTGAGCTCGTGCAGTCGGCGGTCATTTTCCAACGCCGCCGAAAAGGGCTCCAAGAGTTGCTTGAGCATTCGCGCATGAGTTGCCAAAAACTTTTCCCCGTCGCGGGCGGCCAGCACCACCGCGCCGCCCGTTCCCTCGGAGCTCATCAAGGGCCCCGCCAATAAGTCGTGCCCTATTTGTTCCGGCGCTAACAACGAAAGTTCAGGAGAATTTTTTCCTGACCGGCCATGCAGCACGTTTCCGGAACGTGACCAAGCCGCCAACTTGCGCCACTGGGTTGCAGTGCAGGGAATCGACGTTGCCCCGGGCTGCGGGCTTGACTCCGGGGCTACACCCACCAATTCCACGGTCTTGAGTTGTTGATCGAAGCGGAGCACGGACAGGGAAGCCAGCGGCAGATATTCCGCTAGCATGTCAGCAAGCGTGGCCGCCGATTCACGGATTTCAATGTGACGGCACGCTTCGCGCCACAAGTCGAGGAGCAGGTCTTGGAATGAACTTCCAGCCACGATTCAAGTTCCAGTAAATATGGTAGCATGCTTTGTCATGTCAAGGAATTCACTCCTTGATATATCATAGTTTATTGCAGATCGCTAGGCAAACAAGCCGCTTTCCGCCGAAAAACAGCCAACCGCGCACCTGGCACGAGGGTTGCTTTTAGAACTTTCAGCCCACGAGGGCAACATCCCCGCCTCACCCGGGACAAGGATGCCCGACTCTCACTCTTACTTGCAGAATTCTGTCATGAACACAATCCAAAACTATCGTGGTTTGCTCTCCCTGCTTTTGCTCATCGGACTCGCCGGTTGCAATGCCAAGGTTGATTCCAGTTCGTCGCTCGCTGGTTCTCGCGCGGGCAAGAAAATCACCATGCTCAATGTGTCGTATGATCCGACGCGAGAATTCTATAGCGAGTTCAACAAGTCGTTTGCCAAATATTGGAAACTCAAAACGGGCGACGACGTGACCATCGAACAATCTCACGGCGGCTCGGGGAAGCAGGCCCGCGGGGTGATCGATGGCTTGGAAGCCGACGTGGTGACGTTGGCCTTGGCGTACGACATCGACGCGATTGTCGATAACGCTCAATTGCTCGACGCC
>JBGTEU010000683.1:0-29066 GCA_041747595.1 Bythopirellula sp. | reverse complement strand
TGCGCCGGAACTCGCTCCACTCGTTCCGGCCTACGGTCGCGCTCAGGGTGCGCGCCGATTCGAATCGACCCCAGGCGAGTGAGTCGTAAAACGCGCTTGCCATTTTGACCGTCTTGACCGTCTTGACCGTCTTGGACGCCTTGAGTCTGGTTGAGAAACAGCTTGGCAACAAAAACTGCGCGGCAAACAAGGTAAACAGGCCAAACTGGCGGCGGAGGCGCTGGTTTACAGGGCGATCCGTAGACAAACTCCGCGAGGTTGTACACAGTGTTAGAATGATCGCCCCGTTGCACCTCCTGCCGCCTGCCGCAACCAATCCGCTCGACTGGCCGGACGGGATCGACGCCACACTGACGGTGTGCTGTTTGGCGATCTTTTTTGGGATTCCGCTGTTGGGCTACGTGGCGATGGTCATCGACTTCCGCCGTTATTTGCGCTCCCTGCGGCGGGCCTTGATGGTCATCTCGCATGCCGTGCCGGTGATTCCCTATTGGGCGATTCTCGAACGACCCGCATGCCTGCGGGCGCTCGACTTAAAACTCCCCTGCACCGAGGCAGAAGTGCTCACGGCTTACCGCGAGCAAGCCAAGTCGCTGCACCCCGACCGGGGCGGCGATTTGCAGAAATTCCTGCGATTGCAGAAACATTTTGAACAGGCGATGCAATTGGTGCGGGGCGAGCAAGTCGAAGCGTAAGTCGCTGCTAGCACTCGGACACGGATCGCAAGGGAATGATATTGCTGGTCGGCCGCGCGGGGGGATACTATGCGGCTGCTCCGCCGAGACCCTCATCTTGCGGCGATAGGAGTGGGACACCAACTGCTGCACAGGATGGCAGCGCGATTTTTCAGGGGAAGGGATTCCATATGCCGACCACGTTGGCCGAGTTGTCAACACTTGTCGGAGGCCGGCTGAGTGGCGACGGCTCTGCGTTGATCACGGGGGTTGCCATTCTCGACATGGCGATGGCCGGCGAGATCACGCTCGTCGATCACGCCGATCGGGCACCGCTTTGGCAAAAGTCGTCGGCAACCGCGGCGATTGTTCCCGGCGATTTTCCCACGAATGGCAGGCCTACAATCTCGGTCGAAGACGTGCATGCGGCGTTCGCAAAAGTAGTGAATCATTTCCGCCCGCAAAAAATTCGCCCGCGAATCGGCATCAGCCCCGCGGCGTGGATCAGTCCCACCGCGAAGATCGCGAGCGACGTGGAAGTGTACCCCGGTGCATACATTGGTGATGACGTGGTGATCGGCAGCGGCTCGACAATTCATTCCGGCGTGCGGATTTTGCCGGGTTGCGTGATCGGCAACAGCACAACGATTTTCCCCAACGCCGTGGTCTATGAAAACTGCCATATCGGTGACCGGGTCATTATTCATGCGGGCGCCGTGATTGGGGCTTACGGATTCGGATACAAACAAGTCAACGGAGAGCACCAGATTTCCGCGCAGCTTGGTTACGTGGAACTTGGCGACGACGTTGAAATCGGGGCATGCGCGACCGTGGATCGCGGGACTTACGGCGCGACCACAATCGGCGACGGCTCGAAGATCGACAACCTCGTGCAGGTCGCCCACAACTGCCGATTGGGGAAACACAATCTCATTTGCGGGCAGGTCGGCATCGCCGGCAGCACGACCACGGGCGACTACGTGGTGATGGCGGGGCAAGTCGGCGTCCGCGATCACGTCCATATCGGCCAGGGTGCCGTGCTCTGCTCGATGGCGGGAATTTCCAACCACGTACCCGACGGGGAAATTATGCTAGGCCAGCCGGCCACGCCATTACGTCGACAAAAACTACAGATGGCCGCGATCGCGAAACTGCCGGAAATGCGGCGTGAATTCCGTCGATTGCAACAACAACTTACCGCCCTACAGAAACAAATGGGCATCGAAAGTCAAATTCCTCCCGATGAACAAGCCGCCTGATTCGATGCTACCCATTATGCCATTTCGCTTGCATAAAAAATACGATGACAACTTGAGCGATGCCGAGAGGCCGATTGCTTTGCTTGCCGGTTGGGGCACTTATCCGCAAGCGGTGGCCGAAGCTTTACGGAAACAAAATCGCCACATCGTGGGAATCGGCATTCTCGATCACGCCGACCCGCAACTGGCCGAGTACTGCGAGGAATTCGATTGGATCGGCATCGGCGGGATTGGCAAGGCGATGCGATTGTGCAAGCGCTGGGGCGCGCGCCAGGCGATCATGGCCGGCAAAGTTCACAAGGTCATGTATTACCAGCCCCGGTGGTGGCTCAAACATCGCCCCGATTGGAAGTGCATCAAGGCATTTTATCCCCAGCTGTTCATGGGAAGTTCCGATCGCAAGGACGACACATTGTTGATGACGCTCGTGAATGCTTTTGCCGCCGAGGGAATTGCCTTTCAAAGCGTGACCGATTTCGCGCCGGAGTTGCTTGTGAGTCCCGGGCATCTCGTCGGCAAACCCCTCACGGTTAAGCAGCAAAAAGACGTGGAGTTCGGTTGGCAAATTGCCAAGGCGATTGGCGGCCTCGACATCGGCCAATGCGTTTGCATAAAGGATCAAACCGTGATCGCGGTGGAAGCGATCGAAGGGACCGATGAGTGCATTCGCCGTGCGGGCCAGCTTTGCACCGCGGGGGGGATGACGATCGTCAAAGTTGCCAAGCCCTCGCAAGACATGCGCTTCGATGTGCCGACCGTGGGACTGAAAACCTTGGAATCCATCGCAGCCGCGGGGGGAAAAATCTTGGCCATCGAGGCGGGGAAAACGATTCTCTTGAACGAGAGCGAATTCTTAAATGCGGCCCGCAGATTAAACTTGTCGGTGGTTGCCAGGGAAGAGCGGGCCTCGGTTCGAGCCGCTGCCTAGGGGCTGACCACAGGCCTTCCGGTCATTCCCGTTAATGGGATTTTCCGGAGTCTAACGTTCATCCTGCTGTGCAATCTTTGACCAAATAACGATACTTGGGGGAAATTCGTGTCGCAATCCATTACGCTGCAATAGTTTACGTCAAATTGCGTCATGCCGTCATAACTCCTCGCTGCTGCCTATATTCTTTGGTTTCCTCAATGCGAATTCTTTGAGCAACCGGCAACTTGCGTTTATAATGAGGAGCTGAGACCAGGGGCATGCATCAGGGTAATTGATGTCTGCTGCATACTTTTTGTTCACTTTTCAAGGGCTGGGTCGCCAGTGAGATAACCAAACATCGGATTCCCTCGCAGGAACAGCGGTGGAACTCGAAGGGGCTTTTCTGCGGCGGGTGCGAGAGACATCCGTCTTGGAGTTGAGTAATGACAACTATGTATTCGACTTCGTTGGAATCTTTGGCGACGTTAGCGCCCGAGGATCCGGCGAGCCTTCTATTAGGGCAAGATCCGTCAATCAATCGACTTGCCCTCCACGCCGAGCGCGCTGCTCAAGTGGAATGCACCGTTTTGATCACCGGTGAAACTGGTACGGGCAAAGAAGTCTGGGCTCGATTGCTGCACCGCGTTGGTCCGCGTCACGACAAACCCTTTGTACCCGTCAATTGTGCGGCTCTAACCGCGACTTTGGCCGAGAGCCAACTTTTCGGCCACGAAAAGGGTGCATTTACCGGTGCTGCCGGTGAAAGCCTCGGTGTTTTCCGAGCTGGGCAAACAGGCGTCGTTTTTCTCGATGAAGTGGGCGATATGCCTTTGGAACTGCAACCCAAGCTGCTGCGCGTGTTGCAAGAAGGTGAAGTGACGCCGGTGGGTGCCTCTCGCCCGGTGAAAATTGACGTGCAGATCATCGCCGCGACAAATCGAAAATTGGAGCGCGACGTCGAGGATGGCCGGTTCCGGGAAGACCTTTATTATCGCTTGAATCTTGTGGAATTACGGATGCCGGCGCTTCGTGAGCGCGTGGAAGACATCCCCAGCTTTATCAGCTTTTTTTCCAAAAAGTATTCATCGCGTTATAGTCAGCCTCTCTGGGAACCCAGCCCTGAAACGCTTCGAAGATTCTGCGAATATCGTTGGCCCGGCAATGTGCGGCAACTCAGCTATGTGATCGAGCAAAGCTACGTACTGCAATGCGAACCCATGCTGCCAGGAGTGCCTGAGCAGAATGATCGCAATCTGCAGTTGCCGTTCACCCACTTGGGGAGACTGCGACAAGTTGCCGTCGAGCAAGCGTTGCGTACCACGTGTGGTCACAAGGGCCGTGCGGCTGAGCTGTTGGGTGTGCATCCCAATACTCTCACGCGGATATTGGCTCAATTTGAAGGACAATAACGCCTGCCACGCTGGTTATGATGAAATCCTCGTCAAAATGCCGCCTTTTAGGGCGGCATTTTTTATGGGTGGCTCCTTCGGATTGACAGCCAAGCACGCTCCAAATCGCTGATTTTCCCGTGAGATTTCCATTCACCAAAAGGGTGACCCTTCTCCAAAATGGGGAATGATGCGTTATGCCCTATATAACAAGGGCGATTTCTATTTTTTCGTGATTTCCTCTCCCCATTCTTGTGAATCCTTTGTGCGTGAGTTGCGACTCCGTGTAATTCGATAAACCTTTTCTCTGTCTAGGTTTGCGATTCTCTTTATCGCCAAAAGTGATCTTAGGCATAGCACTAGCTAAGTAGAAGTCGCCGCGGAGAGTTTGCGCCCTGCGGATCGGTCGCATTTTGGGCCGAAGGCATCGCCGACTTGTTGTAGGCCGTGCCACTAATTGGACGTCGCTTGTGGCGTTTGCGACGAGAAGTGTTTGGGAGCCGCATTGATCGGCGCTCCCCGAATATTGAGGAGAAATGCAAATGAGCACCGTGCCAACTTACGAAGCTTTGGAAGCCGACTACAGCACCGACAATTTCCGTCGTAGCGAACCCATTAAGGCCAGCCGCCAGCAGACTGCTGCTCGGGCAAATCGCCGTGGTAAAGCTCCGCAATCGGTGAACGGCATCCACCGTCGTCGTCGTCGCAAGATTAATTGGTAGTCACCGATTTCGCCGGTGAGTGGCCGTGCTGCGCGTTAATGATGCCGCAGGCGATCAACGAGCGCGGCAGTCGTTTAATTGCCGAATGACAATTTGCAAAGAAGTCAAGATTTCGTGGTGCGCTAGCCGTATTTCATTGCAGCGCGTAGGCAAAGTCTTGATGAAACCCATACATGCACGGCTTCGTGGAAGTTCGCTGCACGCTGGTGAATTGGTACGCGATTGAGGGCAGCTTAGATGACAACACCTTTGAGCAACTCGATTAAATGATTGGACCTTAGTCCGTGGAATCTGTCTCGTCACAAACACCCATCGCCAGACTGACGTTGCCTGAAGGCAAACAAGAAGTCCCCGCAAGGACTTTGGTGTTGCCTGATCTGTTGCGCTGTTTGGTGCTGACCTGGTCGGAAGTTCGCGCTGATTTACTGCGCTCGGCCGCGAACAACGAATCATGGCAAGCCACCGTCAATGTCGACGTTCGCGAATTCTTGCGGAACATGTTCCTGCTGCGTGTGCCGCTAACTTTCGTGGATCTGCCCGACGCGCAGAAACAGGATTACGCGGCCTGGCTAGAAGCTGCCCAGCGCGCCACCGAAATGAGTGATTCGTTGTTGGTGGTCTGCGGCGGAGGGGGGCGCTCCCTACGGAATTCTGCCACGGAGGAAATTTGGGTTCGGCAGTTGGGCGCATGGGCTTATTTGCCCGGCGACAACGGCTTAGCCGGTTTGGAATTGGTCTTCGGGGACGCCCGCAAGGCCGTGGCCAACAAGGCGCTCGTCGGCGTGGAATTGGAAGCCTACCGCTGATGTGCGTTCCCAATGAAATGTTTTTTGCTTGTCGTGTGTCGATGAACTCCCCAACACCAAAGCGAGCATTGTGATGATCAAAAAGATAATGTCCGAACCAGAAGAAACTGCTTCGGAGTACGCGATCAACTCGATTGCGCGTCCCGCGCGGTTACGACGGGACGCTAAGACGGGCAGCATGCGGCCGCCAGCCAAGCGTCGGACGACAAGTCGGGGACGAAGAAAGAACAGCGTGGGTGGTATCCACTTGCGGGGTGACAAGCGCACGTTGCGCTAAGCATTGAGAACGAGATATAGAGACGCGCAGGCAGGGCCCTTCAAGTCCTAGCCCTGTCGGGTCCAGGGTAACGCCGCGGCGAAAGATTCGCTGGCGAGGGCGGAGTTGCGCTGTCGTGGGAGGAAGAACTTTGCCTGAAGTAAGTATAAGCAATTGCACATGCACTATTTTCAAAAGTCTGGAGTTTTCATCATGATCTGGCGTAGAACATCTAAGGGTGAATGTAGAACCGTAGACACTCGGTGGCGAAGTCCATGCGGCAGCCTTGCCGTGCGTCTCCTGGTTGCTTTGATTGTCGTTTCTCAGATAACCACGATGGCCGTTGCTGATATCATCCACAGCGACGTCAATGGAGACTCGGTCTGGTTTACTAGTATTCAGGAAGGGTCGCCAACGGGGGATCCATTGCCCCTCTACGGGCAGCCTTTTGCCATTTCCGATCAGCTGGTATTTATGCCTACGGGAGCTTTTTCTGCCACTTCACAAGGGGGCAGTACGCCGGATCAAACAGATGGCAAGCTCACGTTTATGATCGAGGCGAAGCCGGGTAACTTTATTAGGACCGTGGATGTCAACGAATCGGGAGTAACCAGCCTTACTGGTCCCTTTGGTGGCGACGCGTTTACCTCGCTCTTGGCCTACGCGGACATCAAGGTGCTGCAGGTCAATGGCGTGAATGTCAATGCCCCAACCACGAATCACTTTTTCAACTTTGCTCCCGCGAGCTCTTTTCTGTTTTCAGATGTTGCCACGGGGCTTACCTTTGGCTCATCTTGGCAAGGCTCGCTTTCGGTCGATCTGCCGGACATGGTCACGAAGGTGCTCGTCACGTTGGATAACGTGCTTACCGCGTCCACGATGGGTGTTGGTACCACGGCTTTGATCGACAAGAAGTCGTTCAGCATTTCGGTGACATCTGAAATCCCGGAGCCTAGTACGATGATGCTCGGATTGCTGGGGATTGCTGGTTTGCTAGTTCGGCGAAGCAGTATTCAGGACTGAATCATCCTCAGTCAATAGTGCAATTGCGAAGTCCAGATCAGGCTCAGCGGCCGAGTAGTGCATCGACCGCTGAGCCGATATTTTTTTCTCGCATGAGTGACTCGCCGACAAGCATGGCGTCGACGCCCCCTGCTTCAAGTCGCTCCGCGTCGGCACGATTCTTGATGCCGCTTTCTCCCACGAGTACGCAATTACCAGGTACTTCGCGGCGCAAGCGCAGCGTGTGTTCCAAGTCGACTTCAAAGGTGTGCAGATTGCGGTTGTTGACACCAATCAGCGTCGTTCCCGTCTCCAGCACGCGTGCCAAATTAGTCGGTTCATAAAGCTCAACGAGCGGCGTCATTCCCAGTTCAACGGCCTCGTTGTAAAGCTTGCGCAAGTTGCAATCGTCAAGGCATTCGGCGATTAAGAGCACGGCGTCGGCCCCCGCGACGCGGGCTTCCCAAAGCTGATAGCTATCGACGATAAAATCCTTCCGCAACACGGGGATTCCGACCGCGGCACGTACGGCCCTCAAATAGTCGAGACTTCCCTGGAAATAGGACGCGTCGGTGAGCACACTGAGACACGCCGCACCATGGGCTTCGTAAATTTTGGCAATCGCGACGGGATCGAAATCGTCGCGGATGATCCCGGCCGAGGGGCTCGCTTTCTTCACTTCGGCAATCAGCTTGATGGGGCCAGACTGGGCAAGCGGGGCAAAAAAATCACGCACCGGCGGGGCGTCGGCAATCCTGGCACGAAGCTCCGCTTCGGCAACTTTCGCGCGGGCCGCCGCAACTTCTTGGTGCTTGGTGACAACGATCTTTTCTAAAATGGTGGCACTCATAGGGCGATTTTAGCTTGCCAGCAGGGGATTCGACAGTGCGACCCGGCAAACGTCGATTCGGCTGGGCCCGGGAAATTATCGCTTCTGCGTGATTTCCGCCAGCGGAACGACTATCTTGGCAGTTAGCGTGGCAGGGCACGAAGACCCAGTCATCCCAAGATGCAGTCCTCCCAAGATGCAGCATCCCAAGATATTGGTGCCCCGTCCGAAATATCCTTGTCTTTCGACGAGATGAGAATACTGGCTAAACTCGCCAGTGCTGACTAACTCCAATGGGCCTCCTGCGACGGCGGCCACTGAGGTACGAGCTTGACCGACGCTGACTTAGTGCGCGCGGCGCAGAATCACGACGCCGAGGCTTGGAAAACGCTTTATGCGCGTTACCTGCCCTTGGCGTGGCGCTATGCGTACGCCCAAGTTCAAGACACCCATTTAGCCGAAGACGTGGTAAGCGAAACAATGCTGGCGCTCTTGAAAAATATTCATCAGATCGAGTCCGACGCGGCACACATCGCTGGCTGGCTGCGATCCGTGGTGCGGAACAAGGCTGCGGATCACCATCGCCAATCGTTTCGCCTTAAAGATCGACTGGAAAAAATCGGCCGCGATGGTTCCCAGGAATGCGCGGCCAGCTCTCCCTCAGTTGCACTCGAAACCGCCGAAACCCGCGCCCAAGTGCTGCGGATTCTCGAGCAGCTTCCCGAAAAGCAGCGATTGCTCTTGGAATGGAAGTATGCGGAAGGGTTGCGGGTCCGCGACATCGCCGAGCGGCTCAACGAAACAGAAAAGGGGATCGAAGCTTCGCTCTATCGCGCACGCCGAGAATTCCGGCGGTACTTTGAAGCAAGCGAACGTCACTCGACGGTGAACGGCGCGATCGACGGGTCGACAGCGCCACTGTTTTCAAAGCCACTGTTTTCAAAAGAGCCGTCGTCTCCCAAATAACACAAAAGCAGTCGTCGTGGTGTCGGTATGAATATTGGACATGAACAATTTGACGAATCGCCCTTTGATGACGCCAGCGAGCGGCAGATCGAGCAATTGTTGGGCGCGGCATTGGCCACCCCCCAACTTTCGGCCGATTTTGTCAATCGACTTTCGCGTGATCTCGAACGGCAATTTGAAATTTCTGGGCACTCACTTTCGAAGCAGGGGCTCAATGGTTCCAAGCAGGGGCTTAATGGGACAACAAACGGCGCGGTTCATTCCGCCGAGCCGGCAACGATACCGCTCGCCGATCAAGTCGTGACCCGGCGCTCGGCCTTCCGCTGGGTTGCCACCGCGGCTGCGGCGGCTGCTCTGCTATTTGCCGTGGGAGTATGGAACGATCGGCCGGCTTACGGCTGGGCCGCCATGATCGAAGCCATAGAAAAATGCCAATGGGTGCAGGCGATTACCCGGGGCAACGAGAACGACAACCAAAACGCCGCGATTGGCTGGTTTTCACAGTCCGAACAAGTTGCGGCGCGCAAAGTGGGTCAGGTCCGCGTTTATCTCGATTTCGACAAACAGACGGCCGAAAATTTTGATCCCGCGAATCGTGTGATTTATCAACAGGCGCTCTCAGCGCCACGACAAGTGAGCGGCAAATTTCTAGCGATGCTGCTTACCGCCGAAGATTTGCCCGCATCGTTTCCAGAATTGGCTGCCGACGATTTTGAAGTGGTCGATGAATCGTGGCAAACCGTTGCGACGGGAGAGGGCGCGGGCGAGCTTATTCAATTGCTCGTGACGCTCCGCCCGCTTGCCAGCGGTCAACTGCTACGTTTGGAACTGCTGCTCGATCCCCGGACGCACTTGCCGATTAGCGGACGGGTCGTCGACGAAAAGCAGACGGCGAGCAAGTCGATTGAATTCTCTTACCCGCAGCAAGGCCCCGATTCGATCTTCGCGCTCGGCGTGCCCCTGGAGACGCGCGTGGTCGTGGCTGAAACCATTGGTGCGGCCTTGGTTGGGGTCGAACAACCGAGTCCCATCGTCGTGGTCGAAGAGTTGGTTGTTGCGGGAGGGGCTGAATTGCCGACCGCGCAACCAACTGCCGATCCGGCTGCTGAAGTCACCCATGACGTTGCCGAGGCCCCTGAGCGTATCGCTACAAATTCTCCGCGCGATAACGTGGTTGAGTTTGTTCCGCCAGCCGCCCCCCTGGAACCGCTCGCCGAAGGGGAATTGGTCGAGAAGGTGAATTCGCTGCTCGCGAATTTCTGGCAGGCCCAGGGGATCGCCCCCGCCGAGCCGGCCTCCGACGCCGAATTTCTGCGGCGGGTTTATTTGGACCTTACCGGGCGGATTCCGATGGTGAGCGAAGTTTACGCCTTCCTCGACGACACCGCTGAAACTCGTCGCGAGCGGTTGGTCGACGATCTGCTTTCGCGCCGCGACCATGCCACGCATCTGGCGGCGGTGTGGCGGTCGGTGCTGCTTCCCGAAGGAGTTGACCTCAACACTTATGGCGGGACGAACAAGTTTGATTCGTGGCTTGCAGACCGTTTCGGACAGAACATGCCGTACGATGAAATCGTGCGGCAGTTGTTGCTTGCAGAAGGTCGCGTGAGCGAATCGGGTCCGCTGCTCTTTTATGCGGCGCTAAAATTGAATCCCGAAGAAATCGCGGCGAAGACTTCCCGCGTATTCTTGGGGACCCGCATGGAATGTGCCCAGTGCCACGATCACCCGTTTGACGAGCGGATTGGTCAGAAAGATTTCTGGGGCTTCGCGGCACACTTCGCGCAGATTTCACGGCCGCAGGGAAGAATGGAAATGACTTCCCCCGTTCTGCGGGTGCATGACAACGATTTTGGCGAGGTGATGCTCCCCGATACCGAAACGGTGATCCCCCCGCATTTACCAGATGCACCATCGAGAGCTAATCCCATGGGGCCCGACCCCACGGGGATGGAACTTTCTCGGCGGCAACAGTTGGTGGATTGGCTTACCAATCAAAATAATGACCACTTCGCTCGTGCCGGCGTGAATCGCGTCTGGCAACAGGTGTTCGGCCGAGGGTTGATCGAGCCGGTCGACGACATGCGGCCCGACAATCCGCCGGTTTGCCCCGAGGTGTTAGATTTGCTCACCCGCGATTTCGCGGCGAGTGGTTTTGATCTACGTCGCTTATTGCGGGCCCTCGTGCTGACCGATGCTTATCAACTCTCCAGCGGTTCGCCGACCGATGAGCCTTCGCAGGCGTTGTGCTTCGCGCGGATGAACATGAAAAACTTCACCGCGGATCAGCTTTTTGATTGCATCGCCGTGGCGACACGGAATGAAGGAATGCTCGGCAACACAACCGACGGCACGCTGGCTCGCACCGAGAACATGGGTCGCCAGCAGTTCATCGAACAGTTTCGCACGGCTGTCGGAGACCGCACGGATTATCAAGCCGGGGTGCCGCAGGCACTTACGTTAATGCACGGCACGGTGGTCCATGGGGCGACCGATTTGGCGAGCAGTGGTTTGTTGAAATCGCTCAACGCACCATTCTTCACTGATGAACAGCGTTTGGACACGCTGTTTCTGGCAACGCTGTCGCGCGAGCCCGAACCGGCCGAGCGCGAGAAGTTGCTCACCTATTTGCAGGGGGCGACAGATTCGAACGAGCGACTTGGCATTTTGGGCGACGTTTTGTGGGCGCTTCTCAACAGCGCGGAATTTACTTTTATTCACTAATTAGCTGAGATTTTTTGTCTCGCCATGACTGGCAGGGCCACTAATTCTATAGGTGCGAATATGGTCAACATGAACGAAATGGATCGGCGACGGTGGATGCAATCGGCCACTTTGGGGCTGTGCGGGTTGAGCGTCAGCGGCTGGTTGCCGACGTTTGCCCAGCAAATAGCGGCTGATCCGGCGCGGCGACGCCACTGTATTCTATTGTGGATGGCCGGCGGTCCCAGCCAAACCGACACTTTCGATATGAAGCCGGGCCACGAAAACGGCGGCGAGTTCAAGGAAATCGCCACGAACGTGCCGGGCTTGCGTTTCAGCGAGCACCTGCCACAGCTCGCCAAGCAAGCCGATCAGCTCGCGATCATCCGCGGCCTGAGCACCAAGGAAGGCGATCACGGTCGTGGAACGCATCTCATGCGGACGGGCCGCGCACCGATGGGTATGGAGAAATTCCCCGCGATCGGGGCAGCCCTTGCCAAGCAACTCGCCTCGTCGGAAGTCGCTTTGCCGCCCTACGTGAGCATTGCACCTTACCGCGCATTCAACCCCGAAGCATTCGGACCGGGATTTTTGGGTCCGAAATACGCCCCGCTCTTTGTCGGCGAAACCAACGGCGGTGCCCCGGCGGCGGGTGATAACTTCGCGGAACTCAAAGTCGATGCGCTCGCACCCCCCGCGGGTGTGACGCCGGCACAAATGGAGCGGCGGCTCGAAATCTGGCAGACCATGGAAGAGGGTTTTCTGGGACGGCATCCCAGCGCATCGACACGGGCCCACCAAATGGTTTATGAGAATTCGCTCCGCATGATCGACAGCGATGCCGCGGCAGCATTCGATTTGTCACAGGAACCGGAAAAAGTCCGTGAGGCTTATGGCAAAGGAATGTTTGGCCAAGGCTGCTTGCTCGCGCGGCGATTGGTCGAACGGGGCGTCCCCTTTGTCGAGGTTTCGCTCAACACGAGCGCGAACGGCACATTTGGTTGGGATACCCATGCGAACAACTTCGCCGCGGTGAAAGCCCTCTCGAACGAACTCGACGCGGGTTGGGCCACGTTGATGAGTGACTTACGCAGCCGCGGGTTGTTGGAATCGACCACCATCATTTGGATGGGTGAGTTTGGCCGCACCCCGAAGATCAATGGTGCCGGTGGCCGCGACCATTTCCCGCAGGCCTGGTCATGCGTCATGGCCGGCGGCGGCATCGCGGGAGGACAGGTATACGGTAAAACAAGCAACGACGGTATGCACGTCGAGGAAGGAGAGTCGTCGGTGACCGACGTGCTCGCCACGCTGTGTACCGCGCTGGGGGTCGCCCCCGAGACGCAGAACATGTCGACCTCCGGACGGCCAATTGCGATTGTCGAGGGCATGGCGATCGACGAACTCATCGCTTAGTTGGTGAAATCAATGCGAATAATTCACAAAAACTACTCCGTGGCTCAGCCGCGACTTTACGAGTCGCTGGTCTTGGGGAGTTTGAGTTGTCTATTATCCATTTGCACTTCAGCGCCTTTGAGTGCCGAAGACAACGTCCTCACGGCAGCGCCGCTCGCCACGTGTGCCGTTCAGCAGATCACCCCGTCGGCCAACACCTACGAAATGCCGCCCAATGCGGCGGTTATCCCTAATCGCAACTCCCAGGCCGATCCGCTCGATAATTATTCCCGCGGCTCGGACGGGCAGTGGCAAATCCCACAGCAAGTCGATCGCGCGAATCCGTGGCTGCGACTCATGGTACTCGGACCCGAGCGGCCGATGCTCATCGACGTAGCCGTTTTTATCGAGGGAGAACCCTTCACCGCCGCGCGGGAAAAATTGATCGACACTCTTCTCAATCACGCCACGGTGGAATCGCTCGTGCGTGACGCCGTAAGTGTGCCGGTTCCCGCGGAAACGGCCGACCCCGCCGTGGAAGAAGAGAAAAACAAAGCCGTTGAAGAAACACTCACGGCCGCTGATGAGAAGCCCGCGGAAGAAAAGCCCGCTGGAGACAAGGACGAGTCAAAAGCAGAGCCCGCCATCCCGACGGTAGAAATCAAAACTCGCGCGGCGCGGACCGTTGCCCAGCGATTGGTCAACTACATGGCGTCGACGGAAGTGCAGGCCGACCGCGAGGAAATTCGTTGGCTGCTCGCCGAGTGGACCGGCGGCCCGGCATTGTTGAATTTAGGTCCCGCGATGAATTGGCAGCGGATCGGTTTCGCACCATTGTGGAACGCGCTCGACGTGGATGCGGATCAAAACTTGAGCGTCGCCGAAATCGCCGCCGCCACCGAGCGCTTGGCCCAGGCCGACGTCGATGAAAATAGCATTGTCGAACTCGAAGAGTTATTTGCAGTGGGGCCACAAAACAGGACGGCCCCGCACAGTTATCCGCTTGTGGTGGTGCTCGATCACGAAACCGATTGGGCGCAACTCCACTCGCACTTACAAGCCGCATATGGCTTACAAGCCGCATATAGCCGGCGTGGGCCCGAGCAGCAAGGATTGGTTGCCTCGACCGCGTCGGCTTTTTTAGATCGCATTGCCAAAGGCGATTCCAATCTGACTCCGACCGACTTAGAAGCCCTGCTCAAAGTAGCACCCGATGCAAAATTCCGCGTCACGCTCGGTGACAAAGAGAATCAAGTGGCGTTGCTGTCGGCCAGCACCGAGGTCTTTTCCGCGAGCGAGCAAATGGTGACCCTCGTGCGGGGCGCCGAGTATTTGGAATTTTCCGCCGGAGAACCCAAGGAACATGAAGCCTCGGAACCAATGGCAACGCAAATTGCGATCGGTGCGGTGGTGGATGGCTATCCGCTGTTTCGCTTGGTGGATCGCAACGGCGATCGCCGGCTCTCGGCGCGCGAGTGCCGTAACTTACCCCTGACGCTTGCCGCGCTCGACCGGAACGGCGACGGACAAATCTCGGCGAATGAAAAACCGACGGCAATTCGGCTCACCATCACGCGCGGCCCGCATGCCCATGAATTGCTCGCCGCGCCCACCTCGGCCATGCACGAGCTGGCAAGTGGTTCTAGCACAACCAAATCAGAAGCCCCCGCCAAGGAAGCCGCCGCCGTGCCGGCGTGGTTCACCGAAATGGATCGCAACCGCGACGGCGACCTGTCGCGCGGCGAATTTCTCGGCACGAGCGAACAGTTTGAGCAACTCGACCGTGACGGTGACGGGCTGATTAGCAGCCAAGAGGCCTCAAATTAGTTGCCAATAAACCGCTGCCGCCGGCGAACCACCATTGTTTCACACCAAAAACGGTTATCATAAACAAACTCCGACTCGCGAATCCTCTTAACAGAGATGGGTCGGCAACGGCCATTTCTCGACAACGATCCCACCTTACAGAATTCGGAACGATCATGAGTGAGAACCATCAACCCGTGCTTGAGACCAATCACACTCTCTCCCCTCACGCCAGTACCGAGGAAGTCACCCGGCTGGTCGATAATCTGTACGCCACTTACGAGCGAATGCGCGAGGAACTCTCGGGCGTCATCGTGGGGATGGACGAGGTGACCGAGCAGTTAATGATCGGCATCCTCTGCCGCAGCCATTGCATCCTGCAAGGCATGCCTGGCCTGGCAAAGACTTTGCTGATCTCGCAACTCGCGTCGCTGATGGATCTCACCTTCCACCGCATTCAGTTCACCCCCGACTTGATGCCCGGCGACATCACGGGCGGCGACGTGTTGGAAGAAGATCACACGACCGGCAAACGGGCATTCCGTTTCCTACAGGGACCCCTGTTTGCCAATTTGGTCCTTGCCGACGAAATCAACCGCACGCCCCCCAAAACGCAAAGCGCGCTTCTCGAGGCGATGGAAGAACGACAGCTTTCGGTGGGCGGAAAAACGTATCGGCTGCCGAATCCATTCTTTGTGCTGGCCACGCAGAACCCCATCGAAGTGGAAGGGACTTACCCCCTTCCCGAAGCGCAGCTCGACCGCTTTTTGATGAAGATCAAAGTGGAATATCCCAGCCGCGAGGGGGAACTCGAAATCTGTCGACGGCAGACGACCGACTATTCGCATACCACCCAGCAAGTGATCGACGTGCAGCAGCTTCTGGACTTGCAGCAGCTCGTCCCCAAGGTGGTGGTGGCCGATCATGTGTACGACGCGGCCGTGGATTTGGCCCGCATGACGCGCCCGGATGAGGGCAAACTGCCCGCCGAACTTCGCGACAAGGTGCAATATGGTGCCGGCCCCCGCGCGAGCATCGCCCTGTTGAAAGCCGGTAAGGCGCGGGCTCTGCTGCATAAGCGGTGCCATGTGACCACGGCCGATATTCACGCAGTAGCCCTTCCCGTCCTGCGGCATCGCATCATCCCGACGTTCAATGCCGAGGCTGCGGGTCTCGATACCGACGACATTGTCAATGCGTTGATCGAACGAAGCCCCGTCGCCGCGAAAGTCTAAGCAATTTTTTTAAAACCTTCGAGCACGCCGTGGAACAACCCCGCGTTCAACAATTCGTCGATACCTTGCGAGCGCGGCAAACGCAGGGCATGAGCCCAACCGTGCGCCTGCCGATGTCGGCAATTCGCGCCGCCGCGCCGGTACAGCCGATCTTCGATCCGCAGATGCTCACGAAGCTTGGCCGCTTGGAAGTCATCGCCCGCACGGTGGTCGACGGTTTTCTCTCGGGCAAACATCGCTCGACTCACAAGGGAGGCTGCACAGACTTTGCCGAGTATCGCCCATACACCCAGGGGGACGACATCCGGCAACTCGATTGGAGAAAATTCGCCAAGACCGACCGTTACTACGTGAAGCGGTACGACGACGAAACCAATCTGCAAGCGTTGTTAATCGTCGACGCGAGCGGGTCGATGCAGTTCGGCATGTCCACGGTCACCAAGTGGCGGTACGCCCAGATGGCCGCCGCGTGCTTGGGTCATCTGCTGCTCAGGCAGCGCGATTCCGTGGGGCTCGCCGTTGCGGGTGAACATTTACGCGATTTTGTGAAGCCGCAGCCTCGGGCGAATCATCTTTCGCGGGTCATCAACGTGCTCGAGCGTATCGAAGCAAGTGGCCAATCCAAGCTCGATGAATCGCTGCAAGAACTCACGGGCCGGCTCAAACGCCGGGGGATGGTGATTTTGTTGAGCGATTGCTTCGGCGACGTGTCTAAACTCAAGCACGTGCTCGAGCAATTTCGTTTGCGGGGGCACGACGTGCTGGTCTTTCAGATTCTCGCTCCGGAAGAATTCGACTTCCCGTTCAAGCGGGAATCTTTTTTTCAGGATTTGGAACTCCCGCGACGGATACAAATCAACCCCAACGCGCTCCGCAAGCAATACCTGGTGGAGTTTCGCGCGTTCCGCGAACAACTTCGCCAGGTGCTCACCAACGTCGGTGCCGACTTGGTGACGTTGCGAACCGATCAAGACCTGGGAGAAACGTTGGCCCAGTATCTGCGTCGCCGCGCCGCGCAAAGGACTGCCACCCTGGCCCGCACACGTTGAAACGCGTTTGACAACTTTTTAAGTTTGGATACCCCGTGTCGTTCCTCAGCGGATTATTTTTACTCGCCCTTCCCCTTGCCGCCGTGCCGGTGCTGATCCACCTTTACCGCGGTCGGCAACGAGACGTGGTGTATTGGGGGGCGATGCAATTTCTCGAGAAGGCGCTCACCAAAGGCCGCAGTTGGGAGCGGCTCGAAGAAATGCTCTTGATGTTGTTGCGGACCGCGGTGGTATTGGCACTGATTTTTGCGCTCGCGCGTCCGTTGGTCTCCAGCAGTTGGTGGGGATCCACGGGACAGCGTGAGATTGTGCTCGTCTTGGACAATTCGCTCTCAATGTCGCGCGTGGTTGCCGACGCCTCGGCGTGCGATCAGTTGAAAGATCGGGCCACGGAGTTTCTTGATGAGCTTTCGAGTGATGACCGAGTGAACGTGATGCTCGCCGCGGGGGGTGGGCAATGGCTCACCGCCGAGGGAATCGTCGGCGATTATTCGGGGGTTAATCAGATCCGTTCGCTCATCGAAGGAGTCGAGCCCTCGCGTGGTAGTGCCGACCTGTTGACTTGCCTGCTTTCGGTGGTGCATTTGCAGTCAAGCGAGAAGCCCACTCTGCGGCGCGTTCTGATCTTTACCGACAACCAGGAGCAAAATTGGCAACTTGACGCCGAACAGGCGTGGCGGCAACTGGGCGAAACGCTCGCCTCGGCGGCCATTCCCACCACGGTGCAGATTATCGACAGCGGCCTCGAAGAGTCGCAAGTCGACAACATGGCGGTCAACGCCGTGGAAGTCGGGCGGAAGATTGTCCGTCCCGGCGAAGAAATCGAATGCCGGGCACAGGTCGCCAATCTTGGTGATGCAAGGTTTGCGGGGGGCGTGGTCGAATGGCTCGTCGATGACGAAGTGGTTGGCTCGAGCAGCCTAGGGGAATTGGCTGCCGGGGCGACCACACAGGCCTCGACCACGCTCCGTCGTAAAGACGCGGGAACCTATTTGATTACCTGCCGCATCGACGCCACCGATCAAGTGCCGCTCGATCAAGAAGAAGGGGTCGTCATCGAGGTCACCGACGAAATCCCCATCCTGATCGTGCATAACACCGATCAAATCGAGAGCGATAAGTCAGCGCAGGAATTTCTCACCGCCGCGCTCGGCTACGACGGCGAAAAGCCGCAGCCTTGGCACGCGATCTACCGGCCGACGATTATAGAGCCCCGCGAACTGCCGGAAGCGAATCTTGCGCACTACCGCGCGTTGATCATTACCGATCTCAGCGAGGGTGACGATGAAACCATCGCACGGCTGCACGAGTTTGTCCGCGAAGGTGGCGGATTGTGGATCGCTCTGGGAGAGAACGTCGACCGCGCGAGTTTCAATCGCGATCTCTTTGACGACGGCGACGGCTTGAGCCCGCTTTCTTTGGATAGCTTGCAACTCAATGACGCGGCCAACGAAGATGCTGGTTTGATTCATCCCCCTGGCCGCAATCATCCGGCGATCGCGCAGCTCGCCAACACCACGCAACTCGACATCGACGAGGCCCGCGTGTACACGCATTGGCTATTCGCCCCGCGCGAGGAAGAAAGCGAACAGGTCACCAAGGTGCTGTTGGAAACGGGGGATGGCACGCCGCTGGTGGTGGAGAACTACGTGGGCCAGGGCCGAGTGATCGTGCAATCGTATCCGCTTGGTCTCGAATGGAGTAATCTGCCGCAGCTCAAGGCGTACGTGGTCATGGTGACGGATTGGCTCGAATATTTAACTGCCCCCACCTCGGCACGATTCAATCTCACGCCGGGAAGTGCGCTCGTGGCGACTTTGCCCACCAGCGCTGATGCCGATTCGGTAAAGCTGCTCACGCCGGCGGGGATCAGCGTCTCGCTGGTGGGTCAAGAACTCGAAGACTCCCAGACGGTCCGCTATGGACAAACGCATTTGCCGGGGGCCTATCGCGTGCTTTACGAAGATTCCGGCAGCCCGGCGAGCCTGCCGTTCCATGTGGCCCGCGATCCCCAGGAATCGGAGTTGAAATTTTTGAACGATGCCGAACGTGAACAAATCGCCGCCGCGGGGGTCGTGTTCGGCACGGAACTCCCCGAGACGCAAACCACCGTGGCGTCGGCAGCCGAGCAAGAGCCGGTTTGGCAAGCGTTGTTGGTGGCTTTGATCGCAATGCTCGCCGCGGAGCTTTTATTTTCATCGTGGCTCACTCGCCAGCGGAGCGAGCCGGTCCTTAGCACATCCGTTTAGATTTTCGTTTTACTCATGCCGTTCGATAACAACCAATCGGAAAGTCTGATCTTCGACGGGGCACTCGCCTTGCCGACAGCGGTGGTTCTCGGCGCGGTGTTGGTCGTGCTGACGACGTGGCTGTTGGTGCGCGATCGCCGTGCCATTGGCACGGCGTGGGCAGCGCTCTTTTGGTGTACGCGGCTGGCGGCGGTTGGCTTGGCCTTGTGGATGGCCGTCGGTCCCACGACGGAAAAAATCAAACGCACGAGCACGCCCCAGTCGATCGCGATCATTGCGGATCAAAGCGAGAGCATGAGCGTGGTCGATCCCCCCAACGGTCCCGATCAAGTCCGCTGGACGCTCGCGGCAGAAAAACCGACCAGCGATCCTCAGCCCGCCGAACTTGCCATGATCGCCGCGGACCGTGCCGGCGTGGCATTCGCCGTGGCGAGTCAGCACTGCCAAACGACGGCACGCCTGTTGGCCGAACATCGTCCGCTCGACAAACTTCGCGGCTCTATCGAATCGGTTCGCGTCGCCGTGGGACGGGCGCGTGGGCATTGCCAAACGATTACCAGCGAACTGTCCGGAAGCCGTGACGATATTGTCGAACGGATCGGACGGATCGAAACACTGATCGAGGGCCCGATTGCTGAATCACTCGACACCGCCGAGACCGCGGTCACCGATCGCAGCGATGCGGTGGTCGAGGAACTTACCACGGCGCTCGGTCAACTCGGGGACGGGTTGATCGGCGCGCAGCGTCGCATCGACAGTCTGGCTGCGGATTTTCTGAAAGAGCGAGCCGCGGAACTCAGTGAAAATTTTTCCGTTGGGGAAAGCGAAAATCGCCAATCCAGAACTCGGCAGGCGCTGGAGGCTTTGGAACGGGGGCCGCTCACCGACCTCCCCGATGACGTGCGAGTGAATCGGTTCCGCTTCGATTCGTTGCTCACGGCAGTTTCGGGAGAGCATCCTTGGCAAGAAAGCGATCCGCAGCTTGACCAACTTGATGCGAAGGAGCGGGCTGCCCGCGCGAAAGCCGGCGTCGTCACCGACTTGAGCGGCGTGCTCGAGCAACTCGCCAAGACTCGCTCTGCCAACGCGACGCGGCTTGCCGTGGTTTACACCGACGGGCGTCACAACAAACCCGACGGTGCCGCTCCTCAAGAAGTTGCCGCGGGGTTGAATGATTTGCCGGTGTTTGTCGTGCCGGTAGGAAGCACGGCCCTGGTCCGCGATCTGGTGGTACACCGCGTCGAGGCCCCTTCGACGGTCGTCGAGCGCGACTCGGCGGTGATCGAAGCGATTGTGTCCGCGTTCGATAGCGACGGCCAACAATCGGAAATTATGTTGCGGCACGAAGGAAAGATTATCGACAGCAAGCCGTTGGTCTTCACAGGGGATCGGATTGATCGGCGCGTGAAATTCGAAGTTCCCGCCGAGGAGTTGGGTTGGCAGGAGTACGAATTGTCGATCGAAGCGATCGACGGCGAAGCGAGCCAGGCGAACAACGTCGCATCGATTTCTTGGGAAGTCGTGAAAGACAAATTCCACGTGTTGCTCTCCGACGGCGTCTCGCAGTGGGAGTACCGTTATCTGCAGCAACTCTTCCGCCGCGACCCCCATGTGGAATGCGACGAATTGCTGTTTTTCCCTCGCTTGCGGGGCACGGGGAAGTTGGCCACGAATCCCCGGTTTCCCAGGAGCGTCGAAGATTGGGCGATGTACGACGTGGTGATCCTGGGGGACATCAGCCCGAAGCAACTGTCGCGAGCGAGCCAGGAATCGCTCGTCGAATACGTCCGCAATCGTAATGGCAATTTGATTCTCATCGCGGGGCGGGATCACATGCCGCAAGGTTACGAGGGTCAACCCTTAATGCCCCTGCTGCCGGTGGAACCGTTCCAGGGAACGCTGTTCGAAAGTTACACGGTGTCGCTCACCGACGAAGGCCGGCTCCACAGCGCGTTGGCTATCGAGGACGGCGCGAAGTTGAGCGAGCTCGCCTGGCAAAACATCTACGACCATAAGCCCTTGGGGGGGGTGTCGAATTATTGCAAACCCAAATCAACGGCCCGCACGCTGATTCAGGCGATTCCCTACGGCACGCCGGTTTCAGTGGATCATCCCCAAGACCAAGCCGAGCAACCCGCGTTTCTCTGCTGGCATCAAGTGGGGGCCGGCAAGGTGGTTTACCTTTCCACGCCGCAAACCTGGAAGCTGCGATTTTTGCGCGGCGATCGTCGCCATCACCGGTTCTGGGGGCAAATGCTTCGCTGGATCACGGCCACCAATTTGGGGAGTGGGTTTGATCTCGTGCGGTTGTCGACCGATCAAACGCGCTACGGTGTTAATCAACCGGTGGAAGTGACCGTGTGGCTCAAGGATCAAACGGGACGCCCGCTCGCCGATCAAGAAGTGCAAGTCGTTGCGCGAGTGCTCGACGAAACCGTGGCGAGCGTGCCGCTGGTGGCGGATGATGAAATCGCGGGGCGTTATTCTGCCGCGATCAAAGGGCTCACTGCCGGGGCTTTTGAAATCTTGGTCGAGGGGGCCGTTGTCGATCAACTTCTCGCCAGTCAAACGGAACAGACCAACGTGCGGGCGCTCGTTTCCATCGAGGCGAGCGACAGCTTGGAAATGATGGACACGCGCTGCGACCGAGCGCTATTGGAACAAATCGCCAAGACCACGGGGGGGCGGGTTGTTCCGCCGACGGCCGTGGCCGAAGTGTTGCAACTCGCTTCGCTCTCGCCGGAAGTGCATGAAAACGTCGAGCGGATTCCTTTGTGGAATCGCTGGGCGAACTTGTGGATTATCCTCGGCTGCTTGTTCGTGGAATGGATTGTTCGCAAGGCCAGGGGTTTGGTGTAACAGGTTTTGACTATTCGCCCGATTATTGGGAGTGTGAAAAATGACTCAGCAAACGCAAGATTTTCGCGTTCCATTGGCGGTCGCCGAGAAATTGGAATCGGTGCGTGCGCGGGCTTGGAAGGTACGGCTTGCCACGGCACTCGTTGGTGGTTTGGTCGTGCTGTTGGCGGCGATGGGACTTGCCATGGCCATCGACCGTTGGGCAATTCTGTACAGTTCGACCTGGCGGTCGCTGCTGACGCTCGCCGCGCTCACGGCGACGGGGCTCACGTTCGCTGCGTGGATCTTGGCCGCGTGGCGGTATGTGAATCGCGTGGAACGAGTCGCCGCCGACGTGGATCGCAGTGTGCCCCGTTTGGAAGAACGTTGGTCGACGATCGCACAGCTTTCCACGCCGGAAAAAACTCGTGACGTACACCCTGCCATGTTCCGCCAAGTGGCCGAGGAAGCCAACAGAGGCACCCCCCACGTTGATCCGCTCTCGGTGGTGCGGCTCACCGGTTTCACTCGCGCTGCCTGGTGCCTGACGGCGGTGACGGCAATTTTGATCGGCGCGGCGATCATGGATTCGCATCGCACGGGCGTGTTGATCAAGCGGTTTTGGCTGCCGATGGCGAATATCTCGGCCACGGAAATTCATAACGTTTCCGAGCATGGCGTGGTCGCTCGTGGCGAATCACTGGACATTGTCGCTGAACTCGCGGGTTCACCGGTGAACGAAGCGAAATTGTTTTTGAACCCCGAGGGCGAAAACGAGCAAACGATTACGCTCGTCCCCCGGGGCGACGAACAGAATCGGCTCACGCATCGGTTACGAGCGGTGAAGCAGCCACTCCGTTACCGGTTGCGGGCCGGTGACGGTCAGACCGATTGGCAAGAAGTCGCGGTGGCGGACCGGCCGGAACTCGCCGCGGCGACGCTCAAGGTGATTCCGCCCGAGTACACACAGCAACCTCCCCTAGAATTTGAGAAACTCCCCCGGCGGATTTCCGCGCTCATCGGCAGTGAGTTGCAATTCGCGTTCAAACCGCGCGAGCCGGTGGCAAAATTGCATTTGGATTTAACGGCGGGCAAGCAGCAACCGCTTCTGATGGATGCCGATGGTTGGTACCGATGGAATGTGAAACTCACGGAGAATTTATCACTCTCGCCGATCCTGGCAGAGGAGCACGGGCTGACCAATCGCCGACCGCCGTTGTGCGACGTGCAAGCCCGCCCCGACAAGCCGCCGGTCGTGCGAATTCTCACGCCCAATGAAGAAATCGCCGTGCGGCCCGACGACAAAGTGCCCGTCACGTTTGTCGCCAAAGACGACGTGCGAATCGGCAGCGCGGAATTGGTGATTTACGACGAAAGTGGCAAGGCCGGCGCCGAGCCGCGGGTTCTGGACACAATCCCGATTCCCCTCGGCGAGCAAGAAGGGGCGACCGAAGTGAAGGCGACCATTGAACTCGATCTGGCGAAATACAAAGTGGCCGACGGTGGCTCATTGAGTTTTGCCGTGCGGGTGCGGGAGGATCGGAGTTTGGCTCCGACGCCACAAGAGACGACGCCGGAAATGCCCGCAAGCAGCGAACCACAACAGACTGTTGATGTTGCGCCGCAGGGTGATGCGATTGCTGAGGCGGGGAGCGCGAAACCGCAAGCGGTGACGCAGCCCGCGACGACGCAAGCGGAGGCGGCGGCACTGCAAATTGAGAATCCGCCGAGTGATCCTTCGGGGATTTCAAAGGCCATTGCCGACGCGATGCCGGAGAAATTAAAGGAGCTAGCGGCGGAAAATTTGCCATCGAGCGCGTCTTCCCAAACAACGGAAAGCAATGCATCGCCAAGCAATGTAACGAATAATTCAAATGGAGAAACAACCAGCGAGCGGCAGGCGCTCAATACGGAGGGTATGCCCCGCGAAACCGCAAGCGAGGCGCAAGGCGAACAGATGGCAAGTCAGTCGCCAGCGGCGCAGTCCCAGGGGCAGCCGCAAAAGGACTCCCAAGAGAAGGCACCGCAACCTGAAACGACCGCGGGGAGTACTCCGCCACCCAATTCCGGTGGGATGAATCAACTTGATATGCAACCTGCTTCGCAGACATCCACCAGCAATCGCATGCGGCTCAAGATCGACGAATGGGCCGGCAGCTTCGCGGGGCAAGAACGGGCGCAATTGGAAATGATCATCGCGCCGCAACTGCTGGAAATTGACGAACTGCTGGAAAAGGCCGAGAACTTGTCGCGCAGCGTGCTCGATACGGTTGATGCCGACAACGAATGGCAGGCCGCTCAAGGCCGCGACGTCGACAGCGCCGGCCAACAGATTGCCAAGAGTCTGCAAATCGTCGAGCAGATCGAGCAGAAAAGCCACGGCACACCGTACGCCTTTATCGGCCTGCAACTGATGAATATCGGTAAGGCCCACATTCAGCCGGCCCGCCGGGAATATTGGAAGGCATTGCAAACCGATAACGTGACGCGGGTGACCGCCACCCGCGATGGCTGGCAACACACTGTGCGGGCCCGGCAGATGCTCGCGGACCTCACGACGAAGTTCGAGAACACGCAACGGGAATATGCCCTCGCCGAGTCGATTGAAAAAGTGAAGAAGATGTATCAAGTGTTCGTCGAGAACTCGATGGCCCTGTTGAATCCCGAAGGGGATGGCGGCGGCAGTCCTTTCACGCGCAAACGGGTTGAATTCGACGTCGATGAGGAATATCTGGCTCGGCTTAAGGAAGTGCTCGAAATGCGGAACAACATGCGAGCGGAACTCGCGAGAATTTTGGCCGACGATCCGCGACTCTTACGACGGTTTCTCGATGCCCAACAGAATCGCAGCCGTGTTTTGCGGCACGAGCTCGAGGAAATGATCGAGAGCCAGCGAGAGCTCAACCGCGAGGTCACCGCCTGGTCGGAAGCCGACGAGGCGGCAAGGCCCGACCTGCAAGCCATGTTGCTCCAGCGTCACACGGAAACGGCAGCCGACTTGGCGGTCGATGCCGCCGTGCTGCAAGATAGGTTCGACACTTGGCTGCCGCTCGCGCAAGAAATTAATAACGCCGACGTGCAAACCGCCGCGCGACTATTGCAAGACGTGGCCACGGCCACCGAGGAGCTCAGTGCGGATGCCGATTCGTACATCATTCAGAATCAGCAAGCCAAGTTGAAAGAGCCCACCGGGGAATCCGCGGAAGCGATCAAGGAGATCGTCGCAAGCGCGCCGATTTCCGCCGAGACTATCGCCGCCGATGCGCAGGCCATGCACGACCAACTCACGAAATTGGAAGTGTCGCTCCGGCAGCTCGGCATGCTGGTGGATCGGTCTGATATGGCCGTGTTCGCGGCGAATCGGCTGGTCGAAACACGTAATTTGATCACGCTCACCGCGGAATGGATGCGGCAACTCAAGCATCATCAGGAAGGCCGATATCCGAACTCCGCGGAAGTCGAGCAATATCGGCTCGCCATGCAGACCGACGCGATGGCGGGCAAGCTCGCGAATCTCGAACAGCAAATGGCCGCCCTCTTGCAGCGTGGCGACAATAAGATTCCCGAGAACATTGCGTTGAAGTCACGAGAACTACTGGCCGCGCTCGACGAGCAGGCGGCTCCGAATCAATTGGCGGCCGTGTACGCGCTGCGTCGCAATCAATTGCCTCGAGCGCTCGAGCGGCAGAACTCGGCACTCGTCGCAATCGAGCAAGCCGCCAAAAATTACGACGAGATGATCAAACTGGCGATTGTGGAACTCGACAAGTTACCGGTGCAGGACCCGATTGCCAGTTTGCTTCAGGACCCGACGCTTGATGAGCTCTTGGCCGAACTGGAACAAGAAATCCCCATGGAGGAGTTGTTGGGTATTCCGCGGCGACCCTCAAACCTCCAAGTTGTCGGGGACTTCACGCGAATGGGAGGTGACAATTCCTTGATGACCGGTTCGAATCGGCAGATGGTGATGAATCAGCTTTTGCAACGGCAACGGATGCGCCAGCGTCGTCTCGATCAGGCCTATCGCCGGGCGGTCGCACGGGCACTCAAAGAAAGCGAACTTGATGCAGCCGATGAAGGCGAATTGCAACTCGCTCGCGAAACAGTGGATTGGAACGTCTTGCTTTCGCAATTGGGGGATGATCTCCAGCAGGATGCCGACAAGGCTCCGCCCGAGCGCTATCGCCGGGCGATCGAGCAATACTTCCGGCAAATTAGCCGGCCTAAAAAAAGCGACATCGGAATTCAATAACCCGCAATTGAGTAAACACTAAAGGAAGCAAGCCATGGGTTGTCTGGCCAAGAGAATTATTTGCACGTTATTGGCGGCGCTCGTGCTGTGCTGTTCATCGAGTGCGGCGCTTGCCGCCGAGGCCGAACCGCCCGCCGACGAAGTCCTCACGGAAGAAGAGTGGAAGGCGGTCGACAAAGCCGTCGAGAAAGGTCTTACATGGTTGGCAAGTCAACAACAGCGCGACGGTTCGTTTCCGACGATGCCGCAGGGGCAACCCGCGGTCAGCGCGCTTTGCGAACTAGCGTTTCTGGCGCATGGCCATCTTCCCGAGGAGGGGGAGTATGGCCCCCAACTCGCGCAGGCGATCAAATATATTTCCGGTTGCCAGAAAGAAAACGGCTTGGTCGCGCTGGTTGCCCCGCGGGGACCAGAAATAAGCCGTCAAGTCTCCCACCTCGTAGGGAGCACCGCGGCGTACAACCATGCGATTGCATCGCTCGCACTCTCGGAAAATTACGCAATGGGCGGGGCCGAGGTCGCCACTCAACTTGATCCCGTAATCAACAGAGCGATTGCCGTCACTTTGGAAATGCAAAAATGGCAGAAGCGACGCGACGTCGACCAAGGGGGCTGGCGGTATGTCAATCATACGCCCGATTCAACGGAATCTTTTGACTCGGATCTCTCCGTGTCCGGTTGGCATCTCATGTTTTTGCGCTCGGCGAAGAACGCGGGCTTCGACGTCCCTCAGGAGCCCATTGACGACGCAATCGGCTACGTGCGGCGGTGCTTTATTCCCAAGTATGGAGCGTTCCTGTTGTTTTCCTCACAATCGGATCATCGCAGCCGCGGCATGGCCGGGGCCGGGATTCTCGCGCTCGCACATTCTGGCATGCACGATGCCCCCGAAGCGAAGCAGGCGGGTGATTGGCTATTGAAGTACCACTTCGATCAATACAACGTTCAGGAGGCATTTGGAAAGCGAGGTGGCTGGCTCGATGATCGCTATCATTATGGGGCGTTCAACTGCTGCCAGGCGATGTATCAATTGGGGGGCGATTACTGGCGCGAGTTTTTCCCGCCGCTCGTGAGAGCGCTGCTTGCGAATCAAGAACCCGACGGCTCTTGGTCCCCGGAGAGTCACAGCGACGACCGCATGTATGGGAATGCTTATACGACGGCCTTGGTGATACTCTCTTTAGGGTCCCCTAACCAACTTTTACCGGTGTTCCAACGGTAGATCGGACTAAGAGCATGTGGCGGCTGCTTTTCGTTTGCGGATTGTTATTGCTGGTGCCCTGGGACGCATGTCGTGCCCAAGAAGACGACGTGCTTACCGAAAAAGAGTGGCAGGCGGTCGATCAAGCCGTCGTGCGCGGACTTGCCTGGCTATCGGCACAACAACAGCGCGACGGATCGTTTCCCACGCTGCCGTTGGGTCAGCCCGCCGTCTCGGGATTGTGCGAAATGGCATTTCTTGCACACGGCCATCTCCCGGGCGAAGGCAAGTACGGCGAGCAGCTCGCGAAGACAATCAAATATGTTTCCGCCTGCCAGAAAGAGAACGGTCTCGTCGCCTTGGTTGCACCGCGGGGCCCCACAATTACCCGGCAAATCGCCCACGAGATCGGTAGCACGGCCACTTACAATCACGCGATTGCCGCGCTTGTGCTGTCGGAGAATTATGCGATGGGGGGTGCCGAGATCGCCGGGCAGCTTGATCCTGTGATTGAAAAGGCCATCGCGGCGACGCTCGAAATGCAGAAATGGCCCAAGCGGCGGAACGTCGACGTGGGCGGCTGGCGGTATGTTAACGTATTCGACGGTGAGGAGGAAGATTTTGATTCCGACTTGTCGGCCACCGGTTGGCATCTCATGTTCTTGCGATCGGCGAAGAATGCCGGCTTCGACGTGCCGCAGAAACCCATCGACTCGGCGGTCGGCTATGTACGGCGGTGTTTCCAACCCAAGTACGGTGCGTTTCTCTTGATGTCGACGGAATCAGACCGCCGCAGCCGCGGCATGGCGGGGGCGGGGATTCTCGCGCTCGCACACGCCGGTTTTCACAATGCCCCCGAAACTCAAGCGGCGGGAGATTGGATACTGCGGCACGATTTCAACCAGTACAACGTGCAGGAGCCCTTCGAGCAAACCGGCTGGCTCAACGACCGCTACCATTATGGTGCCTTCAACTGCTGTCAGGCGATGTACCAATTGGGGGGCGACTATTGGCGTGAGTTTTTCCCGCCGCTCGTGCAGACGCTGCTCGCCAATCAACAACCCGACGGCTCCTGGCGGACCGAGAACCACGTCGAGGACGGCAAATACGGCAGTGCCTATTCGACCGCCTTGGTGCTCTTGTCGCTGGGGGCCCCCAATCAGTTGCTCCCCATTTTTCAGCGCTGATTTTTTTGGGCAACTTACTGCTGCGTGAAGCAGGCGAACATTTCTGGTATGCTGACGGCTGATGTGCAGAATCCTGTTACTTTGCGGCTTGTTGGTTCTCGCACCACGAATGTGTGCCGCGCAGATTGTGCGTTCGTCAGACGCCGAGGCCAACGACGACGAAGTGCTGTCGGTTGCCCAGTGGGAGGAGGTCGACGCGGCGGTCGATCTGGGGCTCGATTGGCTTGCGAGCCAACAGCAGCGCGACGGTTCTTTTCCCACGTTGCCCCACGCTCAGCCGGGGGTGACGAGCTTGTGCGTGTTGGCATTTTTGGCCCACGGCCATCTTCCCGGCGAGGG
>JBGTEU010000682.1:0-3797 GCA_041747595.1 Bythopirellula sp. | reverse complement strand
CCCGATTTGCAAAATCGCATGCTCCTGGTCGTGAGACGGATGAAGCTACGCGAAATTCAGGAACCCGCCCTGACGACGCTCCGCACCAGCCTAGCCAGTGCCATCAACGACACCCTGCCGGGCGATCCCCTGCAATCGGTGGGTTTTTACTGCTTTGGCTTCGTGAATCTGTAGGGTTTTGCCCGCCATAGCGGATCAAGAATTTTTCCGCTGACGATTCATTTCCGGCCGCCAATGGTTTAGAATCTTGCTGGACGCGCCTTTTGCGCCTTCCGTGCGTGAACCGTGTCGCTAATCCTGCCGATCTTCATAGCCGCCACGCTTACCGGGGAGTCCGCGGCCAAGTATCCACTTTTTTTCGTAGGGAGAGAATTCTCTTATGAGTCACGACAATCAAGTTTCCCGGCGCGCGTTTATTCACAAAAGTGCCACCACGGCCGCCGTGATGGGGGCGGCGAGCGTGATTGCCGCACCAGCGATCGCGCAAACGTCTGACACCAACGAACGCCTGCGGATTGGCTTTATCGGACCCGGCGGTCGTGGGCTGTCGGGGCACGTGAGTCCACTTTGTAGGCTACGCAAAGATGGTGCCGCGATTGAGTTAGTCGCCGTCAACGATGTTTATGTAAATAACGCCGATAAGGCGTTCAACATGATCAAAGAGGAAACCGGCAAGGAGCCGAAGCGATACGACGACTATCGTGACCTGCTGGCCGATAAGGAGATCGACGCGGTCTGCATCGGTACTCCCGACCATTGGCATGCCAAGCAAACGATCGACGCCCTGAATGCGGGCAAGCACGTTTACTGCGAAAAGCCGATGACGCACACGATCCAAGAGGCCTTCGACGTGGTCAAAGCTTGGAAAGCCACGGGCAAGGTGATGCAGGTCGGTGTGCAGTCGACGGCGCTTCCCGTCTGGGCGAAGGCCAACGAGCTTTTGTGCCGCGGCGAAATCGGCAAAGTGTTGATGTTCCGGACCGAGTTTTTCCGCAATTCGAACGTTGGACAGTGGCGCTACTATCCGCTCGAAAAAGAAATGACTCCCAAGACGATCAATTGGAAAGCGTGGCTAGGCACGGAAGAAAGCTTGGCCCCTGACATGCCATTCGATCGGGCGATTTATGCCCAGTGGCGGCGGTTTTGGCCGTTTGGTTCCGGCATGTACACCGATCTCTTCGTGCATCGGACGACTTCGATGCTCAAGGCGACCGGCTTGCGATACCCCCGCCGCGTAGTGGGTGCGGGAGGCATTTTCCTCGAATACGACGGCCGCGACGTGCCGGACGTGGCCACCGTGGTTGCCGACTACGACGAAGGGGTACAAGGCCTCATCACCGCGACGATGTCGTGTGCCAACACTCCGATCAAGCAACTGATTCGCGGGCACTTCGGATCGTTCGTCTTTGGCAACGGCGAAGAATTTGAAGGCTTCGACATGATCGCCGAGCGCCCACAGGTGACGCTCAACAGTAAGATTAAAGACGATCGTTTCGACGTGGCCAAAGTTAAGGACACCACCTACGAGCATCAAAAGAACTTCGTCGAGTGCTGCATCGCAGGCACGCCTGATAAGGTGAATTGCTCGCCAGATCTTGGTGCCGCGGCAATTGTGACCGTGAATTTGGGATCGCGCAGCTACCGCGAGGGTAAAGTCTTCCACTTTGATGCCGAGACCAACACGATCAGCGACGGCAATGCCGATTGGGCGAATAAGTGGGAGAAACTATCGCAAGAACGCGGTAAGCCCAACCACATTCCTGGCTGGAAGGCTGGCGATAAAGGGAGCACTTTGGTCGAACCGGATTACCAACATCTGGAAGGTCCCTGGATCGACGGCAAAGACCCCGTGGCGTAAGCCACGGTTTTCGTCAGCCGCGGTTTCGTTGCTAAGCCGCAAGCGGTTTAAGGGCGATTTCCGGTGGGTAAGTGCAGTTCGTTCTGCTTGGTGGAAGCCGCTTCCTGGGGAGTTCCGGCACTCCAGGGGGCGGGCTCGCGCTTTTCGTTCGGATAGAGCGCTTCCATCGGTTCCCAAACTTGGTCGACTTTTTCGGTAAAAAGGTCGCCGATCAAGAGGTCGGTGACCAAGCCGCGCATTTCGGGGTGTTTGCGCATGAAATTGCCGAAGCTGAAGCCGTTGTAATATTCGCAGACCAGGCGGCGCATGCGGTCGATGCCCTGATTGAGCGTGGATCCCCATTTGCCGAGTTGGGCGGCCGAAGTGTCGCCGCTCGCGAGTCCTTCGACGATTGCGTCGGCAGCCATCTCGCCCGACTTAAGCGCGAGCAGCACACCCGACGAATAAAGCGGATCGAGAAACCCGAAAGCGTCGCCGATCAGCACCCAGCCGTCACCCGCCACTTTTTCAGCGCGATAGGAATAGTCGCGGGTGGCAAAGTAACCAGTGATTCGCTCGGCCCCGGCGATGCGTTGTTTGACGGCCGCGCATTTCTCGACTTCTTCATGGTAAGTCTGTTCGTGGTTCGCACGGCCTTCAAACAGATAATCGAACGGCGCGACCACGCCGACGCTTACTCGATTGTCGTGCAGGGGAATATACCAGAACCAGCCTTGGCGATTCTCGAGTTGCAGCACGCTGGTAGCGCCCTCATTGCGGCCCGCGTCGCGATAGGCCCCTTGCCAATAGGTCCAGATGGCTCCCTTATTGAGCACGGGATCCCAGACGCGTAGCTTGAATTTATTCATCAACAAGCCGCTTTGCCCACTCGCGTCGACCACCACCTTGGCGCGCACTTCGCGGGTCGAGCCATCGGTTTCTTGAATTATTACGCCGACCGCACGATCATTTTCCAGAATCACATCGCGGACCCGCACTCCCTCATGGGCGGCCACGCCATGCTCGCGGGCGTTGTCGAGCATCATCTTGTCGAATTCGCTACGAACGACTTGCCAGGTTTGCGAGCACTCGTGCGGCTTGTTGTCCCAAAAGTAGAAGGGCGCCGATTGCTTGCCACTGGCGTTCACGAATTGCACGCTGTGCTTTTGCACAAAGTGGCTCGCCCGCATTTTGGGGAGCATATTGAGTCGCTCAAGCACCCAATAGGTTTCTGGAATGAGTGATTCGCCGATGTGAAAACGGGGGAACGTCTCACGCTCAAAAAGTTCAACGCGGTAACCTTTTTGAGCAATAAGCGTGGCCGCCGTCGAGCCGGCGGGTCCGCCGCCGATGACCACCACGTCGGGATTGTCGTGGGAACCATTTGCCGCCATTGCTTGTTCCTTATTTTTTGACCACTGACAACTGCCTGCGGCTTGTACCACACTTCACTTACTTCCACGGACTAGCTTCTGCTTCGTGCGGACCACGAGCGGTGCGCAACAAACTGCAAAGCTGTTTCAACTCCGCGGCTGACATGTGCCCTAGTTGTCGCGAATGGCAATCACGTAAAAGTCCACCGATTTGTTCCAGCAGTGCCAATCCAGGCTCAGTGATGCGAATTTCCACGACGCGGCGGTTTTCTTCGCGGCGGAGTCGCTCAACCAAGCCACGATCGACCAACTTATCGAGCATCCGTGTAATGTCCGGCGCTCGCGACACGAGCCGCGCGGCAAGCTGCAAGGTTTGGTAACCGTCGGGATGCTGCGTTTGTAACAGACGCAGGACATTGTATTGCTGCGGGGTGAGATCGAACTGGGTGAACAGCTCGTCTTCCAACGTGCGCAGCCGATCATAAGTCCGCCAAACATTCAAAAACGCTTCTTGTTCAAGCGAATCAAAATTCGGGGCCCGGCGGGTAGGGCCTGTTCGTAAAGTCCTCATGGAAGGAATCCTAGAC
>JBGTEU010000681.1:0-2754 GCA_041747595.1 Bythopirellula sp. | reverse complement strand
CGCCGCAAGCCGCCAGTGAAGCGACGCGGTCGGTCATGGGATCGGCATAGGCTTCCACCTGCCGATTGAGTTGAGCCAACTTCTCAGCCTTGGCACTCTCGGGCAAGAAGCCGATTTCATTCTCGAAAACAATCCGCGAACTGCGTGAGATTCTCAGCGAATGGATTTGCTCAACCGCATACTCACGAACACCCCCCTTGCCGTCAGGAAGCAACGCGGTGTTCTGATTAAGTGCCCGACGATTCTCGTAGAGTTTGCTCTTAATGCCAAAGCCCAAGAGCAGCAGTTGCACCTGATGCAACAACTCCTCGCTCGTGCTATCGAGGCTCACGTACTGCGATTTGGAACCATAGTTGGCGACGGTTCCGTCGGCCGTAAACAATCCACGCAAAATCGCCGCTTGACTCGGACGATCGAGGCCGAACACCTGATCGGTAAGCGCCTTCGACGTGGCTCCACCGTCGAGCACCGCCAGTTCGCGGACCTTAGCCAATACGGCGGCAACCGAAGTACCCACGCGTACACCAGTGGCAGTCGTGGCGACATGAGTCGGGCGCATGGTGCGGGCATCGCCCGTCCCCAGCCAAGTCTTGCATTCCTCGAGGCCCGTTCGCAGCCGCTCAGCAACCAGCGCCTCGTGCTCTCCCAGCGTGACGAAGAGGAACTCTTGGTCGTTGGCACCACGGGTGACACAACCATCACCGAGCGCCGCGCCGACAAGCTCTCCAAACGCTTGAGGAACAAATTGATTGCCAAATCCCGTCTGCTCCAACCGAACCACATCGTCGGTGGTCAATTCACAGGCCGGCACGTCACCTCGATTTTCGGTCCACACGCGATGATCGGCCGTCAGTCGAACACGATAGCCGGCCCGCGTCTTTAACTGATAAACCGGCTTTGTACCCGTCTTGAAAACGCGATCGACCCATTGCTTCTGGCCACGTCCGTCGATCACTTCGAGCGACTTGCCCACCAGATCAACGATTCGTCGGTAACCTTCCGAAGTTGCCACCAACGTATCGCCTGTGACGCACGGGTTACTGGCGTTGATGCGGCCGCTGTTGGGGCAGGTGTGCCAGTTGTTGATCGTCGTGTCGTACTGCACGCCGGGGTCGCCGCAGTGCCACGCGCAGTCGGCCATGCGATTGATGACGTCGCGGGCCTTGTAGGTCGGGCCGGCCTGATTGGGATCGGTCACCCAGCGGGTGGTCCACTCCTGGTCCTTCTCGACGGCTTGCATGAAGTCATCGGTGACGCGGACCGAAAGATTCGCGTTCTGGAACATGATCGAGCTGTAGGCCTCGCCGTTGAAGTTGGCTTCGTAGCCCCCTTTTTCGATCAGCACGTGGGCCTTCTTCTCTTCCTTCCACTTGCACTCGATGAATTCCATCACGTCGGGGTGCCAAACCTTGATCGACTGCATCTTGGCGGCGCGGCGGGTCTTGCCACCGCTCTTCACCACGGCGGCGACTTGGTCGTAAACCCGCATGAACGAGAGCGGGCCCGAGGGCTTGCCACCACCGGCGAGTTTTTCTCTGTGAGATCGAAGCGTGCTGAGGTCGGTTCCCGTGCCGCTGCCGAACTTGAACAACATGGCCTCGCTGCGGGCGAGCTCCATGATGTCTTCCATGTTGTCGTCGACGTGCTGGATGAAGCAGGCCGAGCCTTGCGGATATTCGTAGGGATTCTCGGGCTGGACGACTTCGCGGGTGACCGCGTCCCAGCGCCAGTTGCACTTCGCACCCTTGACGCCGTATTGGTGGAAGAGTCCCACGTTGAACCAGACGGGCGAGTTGAACGCCCCGTGCTGATGCAGGCAGAGCCAAGAGAGATCGCGGTAGAACCGTTCGCCGTCGGCGGGCGAGGCGAAGTAGCCATCTTCGAGGCCCCAATCGGTGATCGTGCGGGCGACCCGGTGGACCAATTGGCGAACGCTGTGTTCGCGCTCGTCGGTGCCGACCTCGCCGTAGAAGTATTTGCTGCAAATGACGTTGGTGGCGAGCTGCGACCAGAACGAGGGGACCTCGCAGTTGGTCTGCTCGAACAGCACCTCGCCGTTCTCGCCCTTGATGGCGGCGGAGCGGATTTCCCAGTTGACCGTGTTGAAGACGTCGTCCACGTCCTCGGGGCAGAAGGTGGCATCGATCTTGAGCCGACCGTGAAACTTTTTCGCCCCGTCGGAGCCCATTTTTGCCATTTCGGGATTGCCGGTAGCCATGCGAGCAGCCTTCGAAACACGTGCATTTGCCAGATCAGCTTTTCCTAAATCAATTGTAGCCACAGCGCAACCTCCTGTTTGGGAGCTAAAGAAAAGGGCATCCATTCCAGTATAATGTACATGCGTACACAAGGCACGCATTTTGGATCGGTTGGCCGTTCCGATCAACTGCAAGGAATCTGGTAAGCCGCTACCCCCAGGAAAGATTTGGTCCGCGGGGCAATTGGTCTTCTACCAGATTTTGCGTCTCCTATGGCCTTGACTCGACTAAATCGAGTTTAAATTCCACTAAAAACACTACATATGGTAGACGATGCCCATCAATCTACTATATGAAGTTGTTTGAGGGAGACGATCATACACCTCCAAGGCCGTTCGTCAATCGGATTTTGTGGTTTCTTTAACGTGCTAGCACACAACACTTTGTGTCGATTGTTAACTGACAGCTAAGGACCCATGACGGATTCGTTAAGAAATTCCAAGCAGGACAGGTAGATGCCTATCGCAGCCGGTTCGCAACGCGATCCGGGAAACAC
>JBGTEU010000680.1:0-5273 GCA_041747595.1 Bythopirellula sp. | reverse complement strand
CGACTCCATTGAAACCGTGATGGGCGGTCAGTGGTACGACGCCAACGTTTCGCTCCCCGGCTGCGATAAGAACATGCCCGGCTGCCTGATGGCGATGGGCCGCGTGAACCGGCCTTCGCTGATGGTCTACGGCGGCACGATTCGCGCGGGGTGCTCCGGCGATAAGAAGCTGGACATCGTCTCGGCCTTTCAAAGCTATGGCGAGTACCTCGCCGGCAGCATCGACGAAGCGGCCCGTAAGGACATTGTCAGGCACAGTTGCCCGGGCGCGGGGGCCTGCGGCGGAATGTACACGGCCAACACGATGGCCTCGGCGATTGAGGCGCTGGGGATGTCGCTGCCGTACAGTTCGTCGATTCCCGCCGAAGATCCCGACAAGCTCGACGAATGCCTGCGTGCCGGCGAAGCGATCAAGATTTTGCTGGTTCGCGACATCAAGCCCGAGGACATCATGACCCGTGCGGCGTTTGAAAACGCGATGGTACTCACGATGGCGGTGGGGGGTTCGACCAATGCTGTGCTGCACTTATTAGCGATGGCCCGCAGCGTCGGTGTGGAACTTGGAATCGACGATTTCCAATCGGTGAGCGACCACATTCCGCTGCTGGCCGACCTTAAACCGAGTGGCAAGTACGTACAGGAAGAATTGCACGCGGTGGGGGGCACCCCAGCGGTGATGAAGTTGCTCTTGGAAGCGGACTTGATTGACGGTTCGTGCCTGACGGTGACGGGGAAAACTATTGCCGAGAATCTCGCCGATCTACCCGGACTCAAAGCAGGCCAAGATGTGGTGCGGCCCCTGTCGAATCCCATCAAGGCAACGGGGCATATCCGCATCATGCGGGGGAATTTTTGTCCTGACGGGGCGGTGGCGAAGATAACCGGCAAAGAGGGTTTGCAATTCACGGGGCCGGCGAAAGTTTTCGATAGCGAAGAAGACATGCTCTCAGCACTCGAACAGAAAAAAATCGCCAAGGGGGACGTGGTAATCATCCGCTACGAAGGCCCGCAAGGAGGCCCCGGCATGCCGGAGATGCTCACCCCGACAAGCGCGATCGTTGGTGCCGGACTTGGTAGCGACGTGGCACTCTTAACCGATGGCCGATTCAGCGGCGGCTCGCACGGTTTTATCGTGGGGCACGTCTGCCCCGAGGCGCAGGTGGGTGGGCCAATCGCACTGGTGAAGACGGGCGACAAAATTATCATCGACGCCGAGCGGAACACGATCGACGTCGACATTTCGGACGCGGAATTCAAATCTCGCCGCGCCGCCTGGAAAGCCCCCGCCTACAAAGCAACCCGCGGTACTCTTTTCAAGTACATCAAGAATGTGAAGAGCGCGAGCGAAGGTTGCGTGACGGACGAGTGATGGCGTTAGCCGGCATCGTCCCGATGCCGGGGTGAAGTCTCATTCAGCATGTTGACTCGGCAGTGGGACACTGCCGGCTAACTTCACGCGACGACTTCTTCCCGGTTCGCCTCAGAAAAAATTTCCATCACCTCGGGGGCGGAGTCCGCGCGCTCGAGTCTTGTGCGGCTCTCGCTGCTGCCGGCGAGGCTGGCGAGTTGGCTGAGCAGCAAGACTTGCACGTCGTGTTGATCTTCGGGCGTTACGAGCAAGAAAACCAGCCGCACGATCTCCGACGAATTGGGATTGAAGAGGATCCCTTCCTGGGAACGGCCGAAGACCACCAGCGGCCGGGTGAGTCCCGGCACTCTGGCGTGGGGAATCGCCACGCCGCAGCCGAGGCAAGTGGGAAGTTCGCGCTCACGTTCGAGCGCTAGAAATGTGACGTCGGTTCCCAGCGGCAACAGCCCCGTGGGAATGTTGGCGGCGAGTTCGGCGATCACCTGTTGCGGCGTGCTGCCGTGCAGATCCAACACCACGCCCCCAGCGATCAAAGCTTCCTGTAAAAAGATTTTGGGTTCACGCGGGTACTCATCCTCGATGCGGCCGACGACCTGTTCCAGGATATCTTCGATGGTGACGAGTCCCACGGGGCTGCCATGATCTTCCACGAGGCAGACGGTGGCGCTTTCACGTTGAAAATGTCCGAGGGCTTTCTCGATGTCGGTGTCCGCACCAATGGCGGTGAGAGGCCGGGCCAGGCGCATCCAGTCGGTGCCGGCGGTGGCCTCGGTAACCAAATCTTTCACTAAGAGGTAAGTCGTGGTATGAGCGGTAGAAAAATCGACAATCGGCCAACGGGAGTAATGGTGTTCGGACACTTGGCGCCGCACCTCATCAAGCGCCATCGAACTTGAGAGACGCCGGACGCGGGTCCAAGGGACCATGATCGTGCGCACGGTTTGCGTTTGCAGATTCGTGACGTTTTCCAAAATGAGCCGCATGCGAATGTCGCGCACGGCGTTCTCGACCAATTCTTTGCTGGCCCCCGTGTCGGCGAGCACAAGTCGCGCGAGCGCAACGGCGGCTTCGCCTTCTTCAAACACCGCGGCGGTGGCCCCCGCTTGTTCGAGGTGTTCGCGCTCGCGCAGATAATGTGCCCGCACGAGAATCCGCAATTTGGGATTGAGGTTTCTGGCAATCGAAACGATGCCGGCTCGGCCGGTGGCCTGAGGCAGCGTGAGCACGAGGTGGGTCGCTTGCTTGGCACCCGCTTGTTCGAGAATCGCCTCCCGCGCGGCATCGCCAAAAATCGCGACGTGCCGTTGGCGGTGCAACTCGGTAATCGTGTCCATGTTCATGTCGATCACGACGGTGTCCATCCCCGCATCGCGGAGCAAACGATCCACGGCGCGTCCCACGGGCCCGAAACCAACGACAATTGCCAGTTTGGCATCGTCGCCGTAAGTAGCAATCTGCGCCATCGACACGTCGTTGGCATATTGGACACGGCGTTCCGCGCGAGCATTGAGCATTCGCCACAGGCGGGGATGCCGCCGCAACCAATTTTCGATGCTCCCCAACGAGTGGAACAGCATCGGGTTGAGTGTAATCGACAAGATCGCCCCGCCGACAAGAATGCTGTGGCCCTCGTCGGTCATCAATCCGTACTTGCGAGCGACGTCGGAAAGGATGAACGAGAATTCGCCGATCTGTGCGAGGCCCAGGGCGACCGTGAGCGCGGTGCGCACCGAATGCCCTAGCACGGCGACGATCAAAAGTGCCGCGAGCGGTTTGGCAATCATAATGATGGCCATGGCCGCGAGCATCATGAGCGGTTCTTCAATGAGGATCATCGGATCGAACAACATGCCGACAGACACAAAGAACAAGACGGCGAAAGCATCGCGTAACGGCAAGGCATCGGCGGCCGCTTGATGGCTCACGGGAGATTGCGCGACGACCATTCCCGCGAGGAACGCCCCGAGTGCCATCGATGCGCCAAAGAGCACGTAAGCTCCCGAGGCGATGGCGACCGAGAACACCAGGACGGTGAGCGTAAACAACTCGCGGGACCGCAAGCGGGCGACTTTTACCAGTGCCCACGGAACCAGCTTCGCCCCTGCCACCAATATGACAGCCACCATAACGGCCAGCTTGGTAAGTGCCCATAGAATCGAAACCGCCGGATTCGCCCACAGGCCGGTCGCCTGCATGGCCCCTTCTGATTCACCCAACGCGGGAATGAGCACCAAGACGACCACCGTGAGCACATCTTCGACCAACAGCCAGCCGACGGCGACATGCCCTTGTGGCGAGTTAAGCACGTCGGCGTCCATTAAGACCCGCATCAAGACGACGGTACTTGCGACGGCCATGGCCATGCCCAGCACGGCACCGGTGTTGTACGGCATGCCAAACCAAGAGAATACGACGATGCCCGCGATCGTGGCGACCAGACTTTGTCCGATAGCGCCGGGAATCGCGACGGCTTTCACCGCGAGCAAATCTTTGAGATGGAAGTGCAAGCCCACGCCGAACATCAGTAGGATCACGCCAACTTCGGCAAGTTGATGAGCCAAGTCAATGTCGGCCTCAAAGCCGGGAGTATGAGGACCGACGAGTACCCCCGCCAGGAGATAGCCCACAATCGGCGAGAGCCGCAATTTTTGCGTCAGCAGACCCAGGACCCAGGCAGCCGTAAAGCCAATCGCTAGCGTGCTAATCAGAGGATAGTCGTGCATATCTCACAAATTGTTTGGGCCGCGAAATCTTAGGGTGTGTTCTTTGTCACGCCCCAAACCTAACCCAGATCGCAACCTCATTCCACCCCGAAGTCTGTCTCACAGGGTGCATGACCCCCTGGGCCATGAATACCCTGCTTTCTACACGGGCCGGGGGCCCATGCTACTTCTTGAGATCGATACCATGACAGAACCATCGACACACCGGCGGCGAGTTGGCTTTCAGGGCGAGCCCTCTATAATCGGACATAGTTTTCACGCAGCAATATTTGAAATTACATTGGCACTCTCTGGGCAGTGTCTTATTTGGGGAGAGTCATGACCGTAACACTCGTCGAGCGACCCACCACTTTGGCTGAACTCCGTGAGAGCGGCTGGCAATCGAAAACAGTCAAGCAAGAGATTCACGACAATTTTCTGCGGCGATTGCAAGCGGGCGACGAGCTTTATCCGGGGATCATCGGCTACGACGACACGGTGCTGCCCGAGCTGAACATCGCGATTCTCGCGCAGCACGATATCCTGTTCCTTGGCGAGAAGGGCCAAGCCAAGAGTCGGCTCATGCGGCTCGTTTCAAGTTTCTTGGACGACGCGATTCCCTTCATCGCCGATCCCGAAATTCCCGTCCACGACGATCCTTATCAACCGATCACGCGGCGCGGGCGTGCCATCGTTGCCGAGCGTGCCCCCGAGGATGTGCCGATTGCCTGGTGGAGTCTCGAGGACCGCTATGCGGAACGACTGTCGCCGGGCACTAAGTTTGCCGACATCATCGGTGAAATCGATCCCGCGAAGTTGGCCTCCGGCGTGAGCATGGGTGCCGAGGATGCCCTGCACTTCGGACTGATCCCGCGCATGCACCGCGGAATTTTTGCGATGAACGAGTTACCGGAACTCGATGAGTTGGTGCAGGTCGGCCTGTTCAATATTCTCGAAGAGCGCGACGTGCAGATCCGTGGTTACCCGATAAAATTCGACATCGACGTGCTGATTCTCTTCAGCGCGAACCCCGCCACCTACAACCGCAGCGGCAAGGTGATCCCGCAACTCAAGGACCGCATCGGCTCGATGATTCAGACCCATTATCCGCTGGAGCGCGAGTTGGGCGTGCAGATTTTGGAACAGGAGGCGGTGGGAAGGGGGGAAGGCGGACGGGGGAAGGCAGAGACGAATGGGTCGGA
>JBGTEU010000679.1:0-4980 GCA_041747595.1 Bythopirellula sp. | reverse complement strand
ATCAATTTGCAAAACTATAGCGGAGTCCTTGCGAGCCGATGTGACGGTCCGTAAGAATCCTGATCGAGGAATGACTTTCACGCTCCGGTTGCCACTTGCACATCGATATGAGACATGAGTACCCCTCCAGCCAGTGAAGATGCCATCGTTTACATCGTCGACGACGACGAACAAGTTCGCAAAGCCGTGACGGCACTTGTCGAGGCGATGGGAGTGACGTCCGAGAACTACGCTTCCGCGGAAAACTTCTTGCGGGCCTACGACGGTCGCCGCCCGGCGTGCCTGGTGACCGACGTGCGGATGTTGGGGATGAGCGGTCTGGAACTCCAAGAGCGGATGTTGGAGCAAGGGCTCTCGATGTCGGTGATCGTATTGACCGCCTTTGCCACCACGCCGACGACCGTGCGGGCAATGCGCAACGGCGCGCTCACGCTCATGGAAAAGCCCTGTAACGACGACGAGCTGTGGGATGCGATCCGTCGCGGCCTCGCCATCGACCGGCAGAACTACGATCTCGAACAGCAACGGAGCAATCTCAAGCTCCGGCTGGACAGCCTGACTCCTAAAGAGCGCGAAGTCTTGGATTTGATGATCGCCGGCGACGCCAACAAGGTGATCGCCCGCAAGCTCGATTGCAGCATCCGCACCGTCGAGAATCATCGCCAAAAAGTGTTTCAAAAGATGGAAGCCGACTCTCTGGCGGAGCTCGTGCGGATGGCCGTGGCGATGGGCATCGTGCCGAATCTCGAGTAAGCAGGCACGACAAATCTTTAGGACAATTCGCAACTTTTTCTCTTCATAACGTGCCTATACTGTGGAAGTCCGCATCTCCGCGACGGCTACTGCGGATAGTTAAAATGCGGCTTTTTGCCGAAGATTTATGAGTAGGCGGTGCTGGGCACGTCCTGCTTCGGCAAGCAGATTCATTTGGAGCGTGAATTCTTGGCGGTTTTTTGCTGGCACTCCCGTGCAGCAGGGCGATTTTGGACATTGTGTCCGAACAGAGAGAGGGCGGAATAGAGATGACAGAGGCGAATTCTACCAGTTCGGTGGTTTATGTGGTCGATGACGACCCCCATGCTTGCCAGACGATTTCCGAGTTGATTTATTCCTTCGGCTTTCAAGTCAAAAGCTTTCAATCAGCCGAAGAGTTTTTGAACGTCGTCGACGAATCCCAGCCGGGCTGCGTGATCTTGGATTTACGGATGCCTGGCATCAACGGCATGGAAGTCCATCGCCGGTTGTTGGAACGCGGCATTGGGCTATCGGTGATTCTGCTTACCGCCTACGCCGAAACGAGACTCACGGTCAGCACGTTGCGGAGCGGCGCAATTGCCGTGTTGGAGAAGCCGTTCAAGGATGAAGAGCTGTGGAGTTTCGTGCAAGAAGGGGTCCAGCGGAGCGAGGTCGAGCACTTCCGCCGCAGGCATATTAGCTCTCTGGAAAAGCGTTTAAAGAAACTTGCCCAGCAAGATCGCGAAGTGCTCAAATTGATGATGGATGGGGTCAAGAACCGCTCCATTGCCAAGCGTCTCGAGGTGAGCCTTCGAACGGTGGAGAACCGCCGCCGCCGGGTCTTCGAGGTGATGCAGGCCGACTCGGTCGCCCAGCTCACGCGGATGATTACCGAGTACGAGCACGGCTTGATTCCCAAGCCCGAGGCCCAGGACCAATGGCTGCGTCTGCCTTTCGAGCGAGTTCTGTGCTGAAAAGCGACGATTGCCGCCTCCTCTGCGGGGACCTCGACCGCTTCGGGGTAATCTCCAGCCAAAAGCGCCCTTAACGCTGGCGGGGCCGGGTATTTGCGGCTTGTATGGCCTTCGGGAATTGCTAGAATACAGGGCTAAACCATGAACTTGGGCGGCCCTGGTGCACCGCTCGACAACCTGTTTTATGGATCGCCCAACAGGGTTTCCAGAGAATACGGCGTTTCCAGAAATACGACTCTCAAGAAAAATTATGTACAACAAGCGCAAACCCGCCAGCAGCAGCAGTAGCAACAAAAAGATCGCCAAGAGGGATCCGATTTGCATCGACGGCGAACGTCCTCGCCCGATGTTCGTGGATTACAAGGATCTCGACCTGTTGAGCAAGCTGACCAATCGTCACGGCCGCATCGTGAGCCGCCGCAAAACCGGTTGCCAAGCCACAAGCCAACATGCCGTTTCCAAGGCGGTTAAGCGCGCTCGCTTCATGGCCCTGATGCCGTACGAAGGTAGCTGAGGCGGAATGGCATTTCGCCTTTCGATATCGTCGATGCTATAATTCATAGGTATCTCCGAGTCCTCTATGTTGCATGGCCTGGGACAGTTTCCATGATTCAAGCGAACCACGCCGTTATCGCTGCTCAGGAGGCCTTAGGCCAGTTTTACATTCGCGCGAACGAAGTCCAGCCAAGTGGCCAGCAGCTTGAAGAGGTTTATTTGTCGGATGATGAATCTGCTTGGTTAATAACGCTCAGCTTCTTGTCTGACGTTGAACCGGATGAACCCACTGGACTAGGGGCGCTTCTTCCCCCGTCCGACTCCAATGGAAACAAACTTCGCAAAAAGCGGATTTATAAAACATTCGAAATTGATGCCAACACGGGTGAGTTCCGCGGCATGAAAATAAGGCCCGTGGTGAGTGCATAATACTTGGCTAGCTGCGTTAGTGGCTAAGCATGCTCGCAAAGGCGTGCTTGTTGATGCCAATCTTCTCGTTGTGTATTGCATTGGATCGTGCGGTCAAGGCCTTATCAAGCAGGCAAAGCCGACAAAACAATACACCGTCCTCGACTTTCAGCTCTTGGAAGATTTACTCGGACGTTTTAGCACGATTATAACAACCCCAAACATTCTCACCGAGGTTTCAAATCTGGTGGGTCGAGTTCGTGATGATATCCGAGAAATGACTTGTGGGATGATTAAGGGGCAAGCTTTCACCATTTTTGACGAACGATATGTCGCTACGAAAACTGCTTGTGAAAGTTCGATATTTGCTCGATTGGGGTTGTCCGATGCAGTGATGGCAACTTTGGCGGAAGAGAATATTCTCGTACTGACAAACGATCTCGATCTCAAGCTTCATTTGGAATATCGGGGGAACGATGTCATTCATTATGATAGTATGCTTCGTCCATTGACCTTTGAACAAGGGGAAACGACGTGAACCAGCCATTCCGTACCACGCGACTCGTGGAATTCCACGATACGGACATGGCGGGGATCATGCACTTCGCTTCGTTTTTCCATTACATGGAATCGGCGGAGCATGAGTTCTTGCGATCCCTGGGCTTGAGCGTTCACGCCACCGTCAACGGCGAGATGCTCAGCTTTCCGCGCGTGGCCACCTCTTGCCAGTTCAAGTCGCCGGCCCGTTGTGAAGAAATTCTCGACATTGCGATTCGCATTTCACGGTTAGGCGAGAAGAGCATCACGTACGATTTCGATCTTCGCATCGGAACGCGCGAAGTGGCGACGGGGCAATTCACTTGCGTTTGTTGTCGCGTGGTCCCCGGCAAGCCGCTCGAGTCGGTGGCAATCCCCGCTGATGTCGCCGAGAAGCTCAAGCGGTACGTGGTGAATTGAGTAAGCGAGAGCGAAGAGTCAAGGGTCGAGAGCCAGAAGTATGGCTCTCAACTCTGGACTCTCAGCTTTCCTGCCAGATTCCTCTCGTCGCACGGCTCCTTTCGGAATGACGTGTGCGCCACCTTGGCTCCTTCCCACGGGCTTGTCACAATAGAGCCATGAGTGCCCTCGTCGCCGAAGCCCTTGCCAAGTCCTACCCCACCACCGCGGACCAATCGTTGCAAGTGATCGGCGAGGCGTCGCTCCGCCTTGATCTTGGCGAGAACGTGGCCATTTTGGGGCCGAGCGGTTCCGGCAAGAGCACCCTGCTGATGATACTTGGCACGCTAGACCGGCCGACCTCGGGAACATTGCGAATTGGGGACGTCGATCCATTTCAACTGGGCGAGCCGGAACTGGCCAAATTTCGCAGTCGTCAAATCGGTTTCGTGTTTCAAGACCACCATATACTGCCGCAGTGTACGGTGCTGGAAAACGTGCTGGTGCCCTTCTTGGCGGATGGTTCCGCGAGCAAGGCCGACGTCGATCAAGCCACGAAATTGATCGGTCGCGTGGGCTTAGGTGAGCGTCTCTTACACCGTCCCGCGCAACTTTCGGGGGGCGAACGCCAACGGGTGGCCATCGCCCGCGCACTCGTACGGGAGCCAGCGCTAGTGCTGGCCGACGAACCAACCGGCAACCTCGACGGCACGACGGCCGAGGAAATCGCCCGGCTTCTCTTGGAATTGCAGGCCGAACAAAACTCGATGCTCGTGGTGGTGACGCACAGCGAGAATCTTGCCGGTCAGATGCAACGGCGGATGAAGATCGCAGGCGGGGTGCTGAGCGAGCGCACGTAGCACCATGCTCCGCATGGTATTGCAAGAGAAGAGAAAAAGGGCTTTCATTTTACAGATCGCGCGACACAACTCGGAAGTCCAGCCCTACTCCGCAGCACTCTCGCGTGTTGTCGGGAGAGGCGCAGTCCCCGCAATCACTTCGTCCGGATGGATGGAAGTCACCTCCGAGTAGCGGGAAAAATCCGACACGTTGAACGTCAACAGGCAGGAAAGACCGTGCCGGAGCATCGCCGCCACCAGCCGTGCATCATGGGTCGTCTTCCCACTGACCTCATGGGCGGTCACCAAATCAAGCCATCGAGAGAATATCGCCCGCTCGTCTTGTAGCAGAGGGAACAGAAATAGTATCGAGTCGACCTCACTGCGGGCGTCGCGAGGCGACATGCCGAGGCCGTTAACGTCAAGCGGACGAGTCGCAACCGCCCAGAACTCATAAATTGATTGGGGAACGACTACCGGAACGTGACCGCTCGTACGAATGGCCTCAACGGCTGCTTCTGCTAAGTCGTGCTTTTCCCGCTGGGCGGGATTCGCGAGCCGAGTCAGCAGGTTGGTATCGAGCAGAATCCTCA
>JBGTEU010000678.1:0-1692 GCA_041747595.1 Bythopirellula sp. | reverse complement strand
GCCGAATTAACACCGCTCAAGTTCTACGTCATTCGCGAGAACGTCATTATATCCCACACCGAGGAGCCAAAATCCAACGACATTATCGTGACCGGCCGTATCTCTGTGAATCAAGACCCCATAAAAACCTCCCCCTACGCGCCGCCCAGTACCCGCTACTCATCGCAACCAGCACCAAATACTTCGCCCCCTTCTCCCGCACCTGCGCCGGCAAGTAATCCGTATCAAGCGCCGCCCAAGCTGTTGCCTAGCGCACCGAAATCCGCGCCTGCGGGGTCGCCGCCCCCCTCGGAAGCAACTGCACCCAAAGATGTTCCCCCAACACCCGCCGGCAACCAAAAACCGCCGTTCAAACCCTCAGCCCAACAGTCCATGCCGGCCGCCGACCGCATTGTCGTAGCCTACGACATTCCTGAAGAACTGCGAGAAGACGTTCGTCAGCACGAACGAATCGCCGACGTACGCGGCCTTTGGGACGAGCGCGGCCGGTTCGTGGTGCAAGCCACGCCCCAACGGCACGAGCAATTCAAGAGCTTGTTGGATGCCACTCCAAAATGGCGCGAGGTGATCACACAACGTCAACGACGATTGAACGGCGCGCAAATCGCTCTGACCATCGAAAAAGTCAACGACACGGACATATTGGAATTGCCGGCCACGGGCTTGAAACTCGCGCGCGAAACGCGGCCCGAGTATCCCGGCGTTGTCGTCGTCGAAGTCGCCCCCGGAAGCCCTGCCGCCTGGCAAGACATTCGGCCGGGCGACGTGCTGCAGAGAGTGGAGAAATTCGGCACCGGCAGCCTCGCCGAATTAGAGTCCATCATCAAAACGCTCGTGGGCGGATTTTCGATCGACGGGAAGGAGGTGGATACACTCTTCCAACGGCCTTCCCAACACGGCGGACCTCAACACCTTTCCAGGAAACTCCCGCTACGGCTGCAAGACGCGGATGATAGCGCCCATGAGCGGGCAACTCGCGAAAGGGAACGAAGCCTCGCCGCACAAATGAGGATGATGCAGGAGCAGCAGCAGCAAGTGGCAGAACAACGTCGACGCTTACCTGACGCACCCGGACCGCTCGGAGCCAACGTTGTGTCCGATGCCGGTGCGGCAGCCCAAAAAACCGCTCTCCGCTACGACGGCAAGTCCTTCCACCAATGGCGAGACACGTGGCGCACCGAGCTCAGCATCGAAAAGCGACTGGAAGCCGTCAAAGCCCTCGCCGCTTTCGGCGCACAAGGTTATGCGCCGGAGGCCACGGAAACGATTCTAGATGTTGTCGCGGAATACGACGCTCGACCCTTGTCATTGGACTCGCCGGAAGCAGGACTGAAGCAAGCCGTGAAGAACGGCCTGAATACAAAAATCCCAGCCAGCGTCTGGCGGCCGATTCTGCGGAAGCGATTCGACGCCGACCCAGAAAAGTGGCAGTGGCTGGCAATCGCAACACTGCCAAATATCGAACACACCGACGACGAAGATCGCAAGGATACCCAGGCCTTTCTCCTACTTCTTGCCCGCAGCAAGGAAAGTAGAATCTCGTCACCCGCCGTTTCGGCGCTGGTGAAGCTCGATCCGGCCCTTGAAAACGATCAGATCAAGAAGTTGGTCATGGAACGACTCAACAGCGATCAACTCAACATTGTTCGGGGAGTGATTTCCGACCTCTCCCGTGCGCCACAGCATCCGCCC
>JBGTEU010000677.1:0-5709 GCA_041747595.1 Bythopirellula sp. | reverse complement strand
AGTAGGTTTCTCTTAGGGTGATTACTTCCTTAATCACGCTAGTCCCAAAAACTGTTCGTCGTGAATTCCCAATCGGATAAGGATATGAAATGGTATCCCTGATAGCTTTTTTATCTGTGACCAACATCGCCGTCGGTTATGGCTTGGCCGTGTACATCAATAAGAATTATGGATGTCTGTTGGTGACGCGAACGACGACACGTGGATTGGCCACACAAGAGACCGTGGCAGCGCCGCAGGTTGTCGAACTTGTGGATGAAATGCCCACACTGCCACCAACGACAGAAGATTCGACCGCCGAAGAAATGGTGAGCGAATCCGTCGATGAGCAAACTGCTGAAGAGGGTGAATCCACTTTGGAGACTGCTGAGAGTGACACGATCGACGAAGAAAACGTGCTCGCTGGGATCGAAGCCTTCCGCTCGCAACTCGCGAAAATGAATCAATCGGTCGAGTCAGAGTCTGCCCCGGCAACGGTTGAAGAGCACGAAGAAGAACTGGTCGGGACCGTGGGTTAAGCAGCCTCACAATTCTTGTCTCAAGCGGGATGCAGCTCGAAAATGGCTTCGATTTCGACGGCCATCCCCGCAGGCAGCGAAGCGGCACCCACTGCACTGCGGGCCGCGATTCCCGCTTCCTCGCCAAAGATGTCCCGCATCAATTCGCTGAATCCGTTGATCACGGCTGGCTGATCGACGAAGTCGGGCGTGCAGCGCACGAGGCCGAAGGTTTTCACCAGCCGGTTGATGCGGTCCAAATTGCCGAATTGAGCCCGCAAGGAGGCAATCACGGCCAACCCCGTTTGCCGGGCCGCTTTCTGGCCACCGGCTAAATCGAGGTCTTTTCCCACGATCCCGCAAATCAATTTGCCGTTGGGCTGCAAGGGCCCATGGCCCGACAAGTAAGCCAGGTTGTCGACCACGACCACCGGCTTGTAGAGTCCCATCGCCTTGGGTGCGGGGGGGAGTTCAAGATTCAGTGCGGTAAAGCGTGCTTCGGAACTCACGATCATGATCCTTTTGTCGGTTGGTAATTTTGACGGTCAATCAATGTGACGAATGCTTGTAGACCTGCCCCGGATCGAACACACGCTCGGTTTCGATGACGTAATCGGTGCCGTTCCAGCGGCGGAAAAAGCAGGTGGCATAACCCTCGTGGCAGGCGGCTCCCCCCACTTGCTCGACCTTGAGCAAGATTGTATCCGCATCGCAATCGACGTAAATCGCTTTCACGTGTTGCACGTTGCCGCTCTCTTCCCCTTTTTTCCACAGCCGGCCACGGCTGCGGCTGTAATAAACGACCGTTCCCGTCGCCAGCGTTTGATCCCAGGCTTCTTGGTTCATGAAGCCGAGCATTAAGACCTGGCCCGAGGCCGCGTCCTGCGCAATCGCGGGGAGAAGTCCCTCGCCCTTCGAGAAATCGGGGATTTGAGTCACAGCTAACGCCAATTGTTTTCAAACAGTTGTTAGCCGCAGGCGGGAGCCGGCGGTTAAGAGAAGGCTTCAGCATATCGCGCTGTAGTGCCACTGACTATCGGCCAATCCCGCTGCGCCTTAATCGCTACGATCGGCAGACGGGGCAGGACTCGGCGAATCGGTGCGAATTCTCATTTTGTATATCCTTTCCCGGCGACTGGTCGATTTCAAAACAGAGGCCCGTGGCCTTTACCCAAAAAGATTACAGTCACATCGGTCGGACGGCGGCGGCACGTTTGTTCTCATCGAGTGCCCCGGCGCGAGCGACCGCCAGATGGGAGCCATGGCGTTGAATCAGCAGCTAACCGTCGTTTTGCCGATGCACAATAACGAGCGTCAGATTCGCTCTTCGGTTCACGACATTCTCGACTTGGTGGTCCTGACCAATAGTAATCTCGACTTGGTAATCGTCGACGATGGTTCGACGGACGATACTTTCGAGGCAGCCTGTGAGCTCGCCCGGCGGTATCCCCGGATTCAAGTTCTGCGCCAACCTTTTCGCAGTGGCTTGGCGTCGGTGTTGGAGCTCGTTCGCAATCGGCTCACCGTCGATATGGTGATCGTGCATGACGGCGTCTCGCCCATCGATTCCACCGAGCTCAAGCAACTCTTGATGATCGAGCAGGCCCCGGGGCGACGCGATGACGCCGATACACAAACAGCCGAGAGCATCGACTCGCATGGTTCGCGACGATTTGCCGCGGTCCGAACGCTCCACGACCGAATGGAGATCGCGCACCGGGGGGCGTTAGGCTTTACGTGGCTTCGTTTGGAGAAGCCGTTGGTCCCCCGTCGTCGGCCCGTGGTTGATCGTCAACTAGTTGAGCAATCGAAACCCCTGGTACCTATTGCCAACTATCTCACCAACTTGCCTACCGGCTTTAGCACGCGGACGACTCCATAAGATTGCCGCAAATCTGGCGAATTTCCCTTAGATCGTGTTCATTCGCACAGCCGCACCGCCGCTATCGCTTAGGATTTTTTTCATCACATGAAGTGTCCAACTAGCTACGCGCGATTGCGCGTAGATCGCCCTAGGAATCTCTCTCTTTAAAGTCATTGAAAGCGGTCTCCCCCTAGCCAAATAGTTCGTGCCAACGACCAGAGATTCGCATGGGTCGAACTCGCTAAGTAGTACCCCCAACGAAATTCTTGACCACTTCTCTTGCCAAACCAATCGGGCAGGATTAGGATGCTAACGGCAATTGAAAGATGTTGTAAAACACATCGATGACGTTCATCCGGAGGATTGAAACAGCTTTCTGGCGATCACCGCGGGCAAGAAACCTTTCTCGGCTGGTTGGTTTGGTGATAAGCCTACACTCCGCAACTTAAAGGCATGATTGCTGTTCGTTGCGTCTTCCTTGATAGAAGAATGATACCAGCTTTTCTCGGAACAAACCCCTAGCCAGTGCTCTGCCGTTGGCACATCTTAGTTGAATGTGTTTTGCGCCACGAGCGACTCGGCACCCTTTTCACTTCGGGCAAGCCTGCCCTGCGGAGGAACGCGCAAACATGAGTACCATCGAGTACAACTACGAAAGCAATGGTTTTGAAGTCCCGATCCCACGAACCTCTTCGCCAGTTTCCAAGCCAGCGAAGAAGTATCACCGCATTCAGGAAGTCTGCAACCAGCAAGGGGCTACTGTTCGGTCCTTGACCCGCAAGATGGAGCTCACCGCTCACGAGATTCGTGAACAGGGGGACCCGCAAAGCGATCTGCGAATTTCCGATTTGCTCAAATGGCAGAAAGTCTTGGAAGTGCCGCTCGCCGATCTGTTGATCGACAGCGAAGGCCCGCTCTCGGAACCGGTGGGCCGACGCGCCGGGATGTTGCGGGTGATGAAAACCGCGAAAGCGATTCTCGAGTCGGCGCACGACCGTTCAGTGAAGCGGCTCGCCCACATGTTGGTGAGCCAACTTGTCGACATCATGCCCGAATTGGCCGAAGTCTCGGCCTGGCACACGGTGGGCCAGCGCCGCACGCAAAATGAATTGGGCCGCATTGTGGATCGTACGATCCCCGACACTTTCTTTAACGATCCCAACCGCAGTTACTAAAGACATGGAGCAACTGGCCTCGCGGGGAGGCCAGATTTCATAGCCAACACCTCTGGGCTTCGCGGGCCCAGGGGTGTTGGCGTTTTTAATTTGAGAAACAAGAGATTGCATTCTAGCGTGGTTGAATCAGCGGCAAGATTTGCTCGTAGAGTTCTTGCGTGCTGGCAACGCAATAGTCGCCGTCAGCGACGTGATATTTTTCTCCGGCGTAGGAACTGACCACCCCGCCGGCTTCTTCGACCAGGAGCACACCTGCCGCGGAATCCCAGCTGTGGATGAAGTGGGCCCAGTGCGCATCCAAACGTCCACTGGCCACGTAAGCCAAATTGAGCGCCGCCGATCCCGTGCGGCGCACGGCCTGGCATTCGGGAGAAACTCGCATGAAGGCTTGGATGTCGGGAGAGTCGGGCCGAGGATGGGGGGGAAAGCTCACCGCGACTAGGGCATGATTCAAATGAGTTGTCGTACTCACGGAGAGCGGTTCGCCATTCAACCGGCTTCCCAAACCTCGGGCTGCCGTGAAGCATTCTTCCGCAAGCGGGTCGATCACAGTGCCCGCCGCGAGTTCGCCTTCATACGCAACGGCCACCGACACGGCATAGCAGGGAAAACCATGCACGTAGTTGGTTGTGCCATCCAAAGGGTCAACCACCCAGCAATAAGGAAGCTTGAGTTGCTCGGGGTCGGGGCTTTCTTCGCCGAGAAAGCCATGGTCGGGAAATTCTTGCCGAATCACTTTTTCGACGGCTCGTTGCGAGGCCAAATCGGCGTCGGTCACTAGGTCGCGAGCCGACTTCTCCCGCGACGTAAATTTCCCCTGCCAGGCCTTGAGCTCCGCGGCCCCGGCTCGGGCGGCGGTTTCGCAAACGGCTAGCAATCGTACGAAATCTTGCATGGAATCGCCTGTTTGGTTGCAGATGGCGATGAGACCAAGTCTCAGTGCCGTAAGACTTTATCGAATAAGCAATAACGACAGATGATAATGGAAATGTCTAGGGTTACTTGAAAATTCTCCTAAAGATTTTTGCAAGAAAGCTGGACACGGCTCGCAGAACGAGTATGATCGTGGTTGTTGAATGAGTAGATGAGGTTAAGCGTTTACCAGACAACCTTTTCACAAATTGGTCTCGACCTTTAGGTGGAAGGCGATTGCCTAATCTTAATTATTCCCCCCAAGTAAACATTTGGCCTCTTCTCTGTTCCGGCCCCGTCGCAGCACCTCGGTGTTCGGCGGGGTTTTTTTATTGCCTCTCGTTTATTGACTCAGCACGCATCATTTCCGCTTGCGTGTTCGCGGCGAAGCATGAATCCTTGGCAACTTACCGATTCGCAAGCACGACTGCATCAAGGTAACCTGCAAGCGCACGTTGAACTGCTGAGTCCCGCGCAAGGTCTTTGCAACCTTTCCTGGAATGGAAATCCTTTTCCGGGAAATTTGCTCGGCGTGACCGTTGCCGAGAAATCAGCAGTTGGGACAACTCTCTCAACGGCCGGCATGGACCGGTTTGTCCGCGGCGTGGATCTGGTGGCCAATTATCCGCAAACCGAAACACAACGCTTCACGCTCCATGTTTATTGGCGGGTCATCGCGGCGGAGGCGAGCTTGGTGATTCTCGACTCGATCGTGTCGCTACAGACGTCGCTCTTGGAGTGTTTCCCCAAGGTGATACTCACGACGAAACTTCCCGCGCGCAAAGCGTTGTTGATTGCCGGTGATGGTTCGCCGCCGACTTCCATTCATGAGCGGCTCGAAGGCCACGAAACAGCGGGGGTGCTGCTCCGCGATGCCGATCAAGCTTGGAGCTACTTGGAAATGACCCATCCCGCTGACCTGGGAAGATGGCGAGTGGAACCTGGCGACTCAATTAGCATTCACCGGGAACTCGGCGGCGAATTTCAGGAAAAGGGCGTCATCCGCCGCTTGCGCACTCGCGGCGCATTTTTTCCTTGCAGCCACGATTTAGAAAGTGATTTAGAAATGGCGGTACGTTTGCTCGGAGAATTTGCCGCTTCTTCACCACCGTTGACTGCTTAAGGCTGAAACTTAAGGCGCTTTGCGGAGTTTCGGTTTTCCGGCCGTTGGGAGCTCTTCGCCATTGCGGTCGTCGGAATTGAGGATGTGGAAGATCCCCGCCGGCTTCACCAAATCCGCGGCGGAAATGATCTCGGCAAG
>JBGTEU010000676.1:0-4974 GCA_041747595.1 Bythopirellula sp. | reverse complement strand
CGTTGAACTTGTGCAGGCTGAGGTGGTGTCCGAGGAAAGCCTTGAGTATCAGGGAGAAACTCGCCGGGTGCTGAGAGTGGAATACCACGGCATGATTGGCTCGGGATTGTCGGACAAAGCACGGTTGCAGGCGGTATCGTGGGTCGAGCCGACGGGCTCGGTTTTGAGACGGGATGTGTTCCTGGGTACCTCCAAACTTCGCTTCAATCGGCTGCCCAATGAAGAAGCCGTGGCAATCGGTGAGGACCTGTTCCAAGAGATTCTCGACCTCGACCACGTCGAATTGGCCGAGTCGGAGAACGTGAAAAGCATCAATGTCTCGTCTCTGTCGGACATTCTCAACATCAAGCCTGCCCCGCCTGCCACTGTCACTCCTTGAGCAGAGCCGCTTGGGAGACGATAATTGCAGTTGTGACAGCAGCGCTTCCTCCCATGATTAGCTTCGAAGATGCCACCCGTGCGTTCGGCAATCGGATTGCCGTGGATCGGTTGAATCTCTCCGTGGGCAAGGGGGAACTCCTGGCACTGTTGGGGCACAACGGCGCGGGGAAAACCACTTCGCTCAAGATGTTGGTCGGGCTGCTCAAGCCCAGTTCGGGCCTGGTACGGGTGGGGCCCTACCTTGTGAGCGACAACCCCCGGGAAGCGAGTCGCCTGATTGGCTACGTCCCCGATCAGCCATTTCTCTACGAAAAATTGTCGGGGCGCGAGTTCTTGGAGTTTGTCGCGGAATTGTACGGCCTCTCCTCGGCGGAGGTGAGAACTAGCGTGGAACGTGAAGCCGAACGATTTCAACTGGGACCGTTCCTCAATAGACTGACGGAAAGCTATTCGCACGGCATGCGGCAACGGACTGTGTTCGCCGCCGCGTTGATTCACCAACCCGAAGTCCTGGTGGTTGACGAACCCATGGTGGGTCTCGATCCCCAAAGCATTCGTTTGGTGAAGGACTTATTGCGGGAGTACGCCAACAGTGGCAAGTCCGTTCTCATGTCGACGCACACGTTGGCGATCGCCGAGGAAATTTGCGACCGCGTGGCGGTCATGAAATCGAGCAAGTTGGTTTTTTGCGGTCCCATGACGGAACTGCGTGAAAAGATACCCGAGACCGATGGCCATTTGGAATCGCTCTATTTGGCCCTCACCAAAGATTGAACAGACAACGACATGGCGACGGTTGACATTGCTTTCGAGCCTGAATTTTTGACTCACGTCGAGCGGCTTCCCACGCACGAGCGCGAGGGGCAGCTGTTTTGGAAATTGCGCTTGCGCGAATCCCGGAGCCAACTCAAGAATCTGTTCACCAATTCACGGATGCGAACCACCCTGGTGATTTCGCTGAGTATTTTCTTTTGGGCGGGGTTGTTCTCACTCTTTTATTTGGGCTTTTCGTTCGTCGTGTCCAATGTCGGACCACCCGGAGCGACTTATCACGCCCAAACCGTGCAGTTTGTCTTCACGTTGTTTTTCATGTCGCTGCAGGTGATGCTCGTTTTCTCCGCGGGGATCATTCTTTATGGAGGCTTATACGCCTCCAACGAGACCACGTTGCTGTTGACTCTGCCGGTGCGCGATTCGCGCTTGGTCTTTTATCGGTTTCAAGAAGCGCTCTTTTTCAGCAGTTGGGGGTTCTTTCTGCTGGCCAGCCCGATGATGATCGCCTACGGCATGGTGGTGAATGCGCCCTGGTACTACTACGCCTATTTGCCGGGGTTGATGATTTCATTCGCCTATATTCCCTGTGCCTTGGGGGCCATGGCCTGCCTGTTGCTCATCAGCCGAGTGCCCCACCTGCGCAGAATTATCGTCGGCCTCATCGCCTTGGTAGTGGTGGCCATCGCTTACAGCTCTATTTGGCACACGCTCGATATCTAGAACGCCGACCTGCTGGGAACGGCGTGGTTCAAGCAGACCTTCCGGCGATTTGAATTCACCCGCGGCGAGTGGCTGCCCAGCACGTGGCTCAGCAATGGACTTTTGGAATCGGCCCGCCGTCAAAACACCGACATGAGGGATCTTCCCTGGCTACAAAGCGGCAAGTATCTGGTTGTGTTGGTTTCCAACGCGTTGTTTTTCCACGTCGTGTTGTTGTGGATCGGCGGATTGGTCTATCGCGACAGTTATTATGGGCTGAACGCTCGGCAAGCCCGCGAAGCCCAAGCCCGCATGATTTGGATCGACCGCTGCATTGAAAAAATGATGTACTTCCTGCCGCGCGAAACCCAGCTTCTCATCATCAAGGACATTCGGCTCTTTCGCCGCGACCCCGTGCAGTGGTCGCAGTTCATTATTTTCTTCGGCTTGCTGATGCTTTACTTCGCCAACATCGACCGCTTCCGGCAGCATCGCGCCGATCTGAGCGTCATGACGTGGGTCAATATCGTTAGCTTTTTGAATTTGGCCGTCGTGGGTTTGATTCTTTCGACGTTCACCACGCGATTTATTTATCCGCTGATCAGTCTGGAAGGGCGCCGCTTTTGGATCTTGGGGCGATTGCCGATCGAGCGCGACACGATCCTGTGGGGAAAATTTCTGTTTGCGGCTTGCGGGTCGTGGCTGCCGTGCGCGGCTCTCGTGCTGGCGAGCGACATTTTATTGAACGTGTCCGTGATGGTGATGGTGGTGCATCAATTCATTAGCGTGTTATTGTGCGTCGGCCTCGCGGGAATGGCGGTCGGCTTGGGCGCGATCATGCCCGACTTCCGCGAGCAATCTCCCTCAAAGATCGCGGCCGGTTTTGGGGGGACGCTGAATTTGGTTCTGAGTGCCATTTACATTTTGCTGGTTGTGTTGATGACTGCGTTGCCGTGCCACTTTTATCTGCTCACCAGCGACACCGACCTGCAATCGCAGATCGGCCATCCGCAAAATCTTCAACTCTGGGTGGGTCTGGGACTCTTGGGCGTGGTCGTGCTCGCCACGCTCGTGACGGTCATTCCCTTGCGATGCGGCCTTAAGGCGTTCCGCGATTTGGAAGTCTGATCAACCGCGGTTAAAGCGGGCCACACTCTGCGGTAACCTCGGTAGAACCGATTCTCGACATGCGGTCAGCCTAGTCGGCCCTCCAAAGGCCCACTATAATCGCTGCATCGACAATCCCTTTTTTGCGACCATGAAGAACGAACACGACAAGCGAGCGATTCTGCGAATTGGTGCGGTCAGTTATCTGAACACCAAACCGCTCGTGCATGGCTTGGCGGAGATGCTCCCCGACGCGGAACTGGTGTTCGATTATCCCAGCCGATTGGCCGACGCATTGGCCGAGGGGGAACTCGATATCGCGCTCGTGCCGTCGGCGGAATTCTTGGCTCGCCCCGAGTGGTCGGTGGTCTCGGATGCGTGCATTGCCTGCCGCGGTCCCGTGCTGAGCGTGAAGCTCTTGTTTCGCGTGCCCCCCCAACGAGTGCGGACGTTGGCCCTCGATGAAGGTTCCCGCACCAGTGCAGTGCTGGCACAGATACTTTTGCGCGAGTTGGCGGGTGTGACGCCGCGAATCACGAATTTGCCGCTCGGCTCCGAGCCGGGCGAGGTCGAGGCCGACGCAATTTTGCTCATCGGCGATCGGGCGATTCGCTGCCGCGAACAAGATTTCGCGGAGGTGTGGGACTTGGGAGACCGCTGGTGCCGGTGGACCGAGTTGCCGTTCGTGTTCGCCATGTGGGTCGCGCGGCCAGGAACCGACACGTCCGTTGCAGCGGAAGCGTTGGCCGCCGCGCGAGACAGTGGCTGCGAGAATTTTGCGAAAATCGCTCGGGAACAATCGGAAGCCATGCAGTTGCCGTACGATTTGGTTTTCGAGTACTTGTCGCGAAATTTGCATTTTGAACTCGGCAAGCGCGAGCGACGCGGCCTGGAATTATTTTACCAAAAGGCCGTCGCGAATGGTTTGATTTCTCCTGCATTGAAAGCGAGTTGCGAGCGATGATTGCCCCCATTCCGATTCGCGATATTCTGGACAAAGCCGTGGCTGGGGAGCGGATTAGCCCCGAAGAGGGTTTGCGGCTTTTGGAATCGCACGACCTGGCATCCCTCGGGCGCGCGGCCGACGAGGTGACCCGCCGCCTCCACCCCGAGAACTATCGCACCTACAATATCGACCGCAACATCAACTACACAAACGTTTGCACCGCGGTATGCGACTTCTGCGCATTCTACCGAACCCCAAAGTCGAACGAAGGTTACACGCTCGACCGCGAGGAGTTGCTCGCCAAGATTCAAGAAACGGTCGAGATCGGGGGCGACCAGATATTGCTCCAAGGGGGGCTGCACCCCGACTACAAACTTGAGTGGTACGAGGAACTGTTGCACGATATCAAGAACCATTTTCCCCATGTCAACGTTCATGGATTCAGCCCGCCGGAGATTTATCACTTCACCAAGGTTTCGAAGTTGCCCTTACGAACAGTGCTTGAGCGTCTCAAGGCGGCGGGATTGGGAAGTCTCCCCGGCGGCGGGGCGGAGATCTTGGTCGACCGCGTCCGGCATGCGATCACTCGCGGCAAAGTGCTCACCGATGACTGGCTTGACGTGAACCGAGTGTGGCATTCCCTGGGGGGCCGCAGCACCGCCACGATGATGTTCGGCCATGTGGAAACACTCGCCGAGCGGATCGAGCACTTGGACCGCTTGCGCGAGTTGCAAGACGAAACGGGTGGCTTCACTGCGTTCATTTGTTGGACGTTTCAGCCCGACCATACCGAAATGTCACACGTGCCGCCGACCGGTTCTTTTGAGTATTTGAAGACGAACGCGGTCGCGCGTTTGTACCTCGACAACATTGCCAATCTGCAATCGAGTTGGGTCACGCAGGGGCTCAAGATCGGACAGATGGCTTTGCTCTATGGTGCCAACGACATGGGCAGCCTGATGATCGAGGAGAACGTCGTGGCCGAGGCGGGGACGGTCCACTTCCTGACGCTCGAAGAGATTCGCGGCTCGATTGCCGAGTTGGGCTACATTCCGCGGCAGCGCAAT
>JBGTEU010000675.1:0-5090 GCA_041747595.1 Bythopirellula sp. | reverse complement strand
GGACGGCGTGAGCGGCGTGCGACCCTTTCACCGCTTGGCGGATTCAACCACCGTCGGCGTGTATTAACACTCTACTCATAGTTCATCCATGATTACCCTTCCTGCCATCCGCTGGGGTCAGCCGTACGAGTCGCTCGAAGTCGAGGAAATCAAGCATTTCCTCACGGGCGAGTCGGTGGCGAAAGTGAACACCGTCGGTTCGGGAATTATTCGCCGCGATGCGAAACAGGCGCGCAAAGCACGCGAAGCGTTGCGTGCTCGTTCTCCCGCGGAGTTGATCGAATGCTGTCAACGCGCCGGGGAGTTGTTCGAGCATGGCACGCTTGCGGTGGGCGACAGTCAACAATCGCCCGTTGATTTTGTCGCGCAAACGTCGGCTACCACTGGGATGCCGATCGCGATGGTCCAGGCGAACGTCACAAAGAATGCGTTCGTGCTGAAAAACATTGATAAAATTCTCGCGGCGCTCACCCGGGGATTGGATCTCGAAATTCTCGCCCGAGGTTATGGCGACGAAGGCCGGGGTGTGACCGTGAGTTACCAAGCACAGACCGACGTGCTAGGCGCCGTTTTACCCTCGAATTCACCGGGGGTACACACGCTCTGGCTCCCGGTGATCGCCTTGCAGATTGGCCTCGCGCTCAAGCCGGGTTCGCAAGAGCCGTGGACGCCCTATCGCGTGGCAGCGGCGATGAGCGAGGCGGGAATTCCCGCGGAGGCGATCTCGATTTATCCTGGGCCGGGCGGTGAGCTTGGTGGCGCGCTCTTGGCGAGTTGTCGCCGGAGCATGATTTTTGGCGGACCGCAAACCATCGAGCAATACGCCGGCAATCCCCAGGTTCAAGTGCATGGCCCCGGTTACAGTAAGATTCTCTTAGGCGACGACGTGGTCGACGATTGGCCGCGGTATGTCGATCTAATGGTCGACAGCGTTTACCGCAATGGCGGCCGAAGTTGCATCAATTGCTCGGGCATTTACGCTTCGCGACATACCAAAGAAATCGCCGATGCGATTGCCGAAAAATTAGGCCCGATCGAGCCATTGCCTCCCGACGATCCGCGTGCGGGACTTGCCGCTTTCACCACGCCGAAAGTTGCTCCCGCTGTTTGGCAAGCAATTGAAAAGCACGTTGAAAATGGCGCGGCGCGACATGCCACGGCGAGCTACGGACCGCGACTCGTTGAGCGTGAAACGTGCGATTATCTTCGTCCGACGGTGCTTGAATGTGACAGCCCTGAATCCCCCGCGGCGAACGTGGAATACATGTTCCCGATGGTGAGTGTGGTACGTTGCCCCCAAGAAGAGATGCTCGCACGAATTGGACCCACTCTCGTTTGTACGGCGATTACCAATGACGAAGCATTTCGCAAGGATTTGATCGCCGCGACCCACATCGACCGCCTGAACCTCGGGCCGATCCCGACACCGCAAGTGGATTGGCTCCAACCCCACGAAGGCAACCTCATAGAGTTTCTCTACCGCAACCGCGCGTTGCAGGTAGCGGACAAGAGTTAGCCCCCCTCCCCTACCTCATGAATGGAGTTATGATCCCTGCCAAGTTTGAATCGGCGACGCGGGTAGTGTTTGGCGCTGGCAAAGTGTCCACGCTCGGCGAGTTCGCGCGCGATCTCGGCGCGCAGCGCGTTTTAGTCGCGAGCGATCCCGGCGTGATCGCGGCAGGACATACGGGTCGCGGCATCGACAGTTTGACGAACGTCGATTTGGATTTTCATTTGTTTGACGGCGTGCAAGAAAATCCCACGACTGCAAATGTCGAAGCGGGTCTCGCCATTGCGCGGCAATTTCGCCCCGATTTGATCGTGGGCTTAGGCGGCGGGAGTTCGATGGACTGCGCGAAGGGGATTAACTTTCTCTATTCGTGCGGCGGACGGATGCAAGATTATTGGGGGATTGGCAAGGCCACGGGCCCTCTGCTGCCGATGATTGCCGTCCCCACGACCGCGGGAACGGGGAGCGAAACTCAATCGTTCGCACTCATTTCCGATGCCGAAACACACGTGAAGATGGCGTGTGGTGACAAGCGCGCGGCATTTCGCGTGGCGATCCTTGATCCCGAATTGACGCTGACTCAACCACCTCGCGTGGCGGCGCTCGCCGGTTTTGATGCGCTGTCGCACGCGGTAGAAACGTTCGTCACTAAGAAGCGCAACGAAGTTTCCTGCGAATACAGCCAGCGAGCGTGGCAAGACTTGGCTCCCAATTATTTGCACGTGCTTGAGGAACCGAATGATCTCGAAGCTCGCGGACATATGCAAATGGGTGCGTGCCTCGCGGGTTCGGCGATTGAAAATTCGATGCTCGGCGCGGCCCACGCGCTTGCCAATCCGCTGACCGCAACTTACGGGATTGCTCACGGAGAAGCAGTCGCCCTGATGCTCCCCCACGTGGTGCGATTTAACGGTCGCGAGTGCAATGATTGGTACCATGAACTGTTGGCGTCAACGGAGAACGAGCCCAACTGTCCGCGGGGTGGTGCCGACGAACTGGCCGACTTCTTGCGAAATGTGGCTACGCAGGCGGGGTTGCCTGATAAACTAGAAGCGTGTGGCGTGGAGCGCGGCAAGTTATCTCATTTAGCCGAGGCCGCTGCTTGTCAGTGGACCGCGTCGTTTAATCCGATTGAAGTTGGTCGCAACGAGTTACTGGAGCTTTATGAAGCGGCGTATTGAAATCGCGGCGATTTTGACTTTGCTCTGCACGGCGGTTGTAGCAGTGCGCGGCGCGGATTGGCCCGTGTTTCGTGGCGATGCGTTGGCAACGGCGGTGGTGAAAGAACCGCTTCCCGCCGAGATCGACGTCGTCTGGAAGCACACCCTGCCTGAAAGCGGATACGAGGCGACCGCCGTGATCGCGGGCGGGATCGTCTATATCGGTGACGTCGATGGAACTTTCTACGCGTATCGACTCAGCGATGGCAGCGAAGTTTGGAAACAAGAATTCGAGGACAGCGGTTTTCTCGCGGGCGCTGCTTTTCACGAGAATCGACTTTACGTGGGAGATTTCAACGGCGTTATCCGCGCGCTCGATGCCAGCGATGGAAAAGAGCTTTGGCAATACCAGGCCAAGGGTGAAGCCTACGCGGCTCCCAACGTCGTGGATGGCCGGGTGCTGGTGAGTAACGAAGCGGGGGAACTGGTTTCGCTCGCCGTGGAGACGGGTGAACTCCAATGGCAGTTTCAAATTGAAGCACCGCTGCGTTGCTGGCCCACGGTCGTTGATGGGCGCGTGCTTTTGGCCGGTTGTGATGAGCGAGTACATGCGGTTGACGTTACCAACGGCAAAGAAGTCGCCGGCGTTGATATTGATGGCCCCACTGGCGCGACCCCAGCGATGTTTAACGGCAATGCTTTGTTTGGCACCGAGCAAGGAAGTTTTTATGCGATCAACAGCAAGAGCATGGAGATCGTTTGGCGGCATGTCGATCCGGGGAACATCGATGCGATTCACACTGCTGCCGCGGTGGATGACCGGGTGGCCGTTTATGGCACGCAGGGAAAACAGGTTTACGCATTGAAGCCGGCCACGGGTGAAGTGGCTTGGACGTTTCCCGTGCGGAGCCACGTGGAAAGCTCGCCGGTGATCGCCGGGGATTCAGCGTTTCTCGCCACGAAGCGTGGGATGATACATCGCGTCGACGTGAACGGCGGGAAAGAACTTTGGAACTATGAAGCCGGCGGCAATTTTCAAGCGTCGTTTGCTATTGCCGACGGCAAGCTCGTGATCGGCAACACCGACGGTACGTTGTATTGTTTTGGCGCGAAATAGAAATGTGAAAAACCATGGCGACTGAGACTGTTAAAACCGAAGTCGGCAGTTACTTTGTCAGTAATTATCCGCCGTTTTCACAATGGACGCCGGAGCAACTCACCGAGGTCCGCGATGCGCTGGAGAGTCCACCCTCCGATGTGCCTTTGGGCCTGTATCTGCACATTCCTTTTTGCCGCAAGCGCTGCAAGTTCTGTTACTTTAAAGTCTTCACCGATAAAAACTCGCATGAAGTGGAGCGCTATGTCAGCGCCCTGTCGCAAGAAATCCAGCTGGTGAGCAAGCTCCCCGTGATGGGAGAGCGGCCGTTTCGATTTGTTTATTTCGGCGGGGGGACGCCCTCGTTCTTGAGCGGAAAACAACTCACTCGGCTTGTGGATCGCTTGAAGGAAAACATCAATTGGGACCACGCCGAGGAAGTGACGTTCGAATGTGAACCGGGGACGTTGAGCGAAGCAAAAGTTCACACGCTGCGCGAGTTGGGCGTCACGCGGCTCAGTTTGGGCGTGGAACATTTCGACGACGAAATCTTGCGCGACAACGGCCGCGCGCATGAGTCGATGGAGATCGACAAGGCCTGGCCATGGATCAAAGCGGCGGGTTTCTCGAACACGAACATCGACTTGATTGCCGGCATGGTGGGCGATACCGACGAGAAATGGCAATACACCGTGCGCCGCGCGCTTGAGCTGTCGCCCGACAGCGTGACGATTTACCAAATGGAATTGCCGTTCAACACGGTTTACTCGAAGGATATTCTCGGCAATCAAATTGAAACGCCAGTGGCCGATTGGCCCACGAAACGCCGCTGGGTCGATTATGCGTTTGATGAATTCGCCGCGGCAGGTTACAGCGTGTCGAGCGCGTACACGATGGTGAAAAATCCCACGGCGGTGAACTTCAGCTATCGCGACAATTTGTGGCGGGGGAGCGATTTATTGGCAACGGGAATCGCCAGCTTCGGCCACGTGTCGGGTGTACATTACCAAAACCATGCCGAGTGGGAAGAATACTGCGGCAAGCTTGAAGCGGGGCAATTGCCGCTATCGCGCGGCTTGCGACTGACGGCAGAGCAACGGCTTATCCGCGAGATGATTCTGCAACTCAAGCGGGGTTATCTTGATCTCGCTTATTTCAAGAAAAAGTTTGATTGCGATGTACTGGCTCAGTGGCAAGAGACATGGCAAGAACACGAGGAAACCGGTGATCTTGTCGTGAAAGGCCGTCGCGTCGAATTGACGCGGCAAGGTTTATTGCGCGTCGACGCCCTGCTGCCGGCATTCTTCGAGCCGCATTTCCGCGA
>JBGTEU010000674.1:0-4305 GCA_041747595.1 Bythopirellula sp. | reverse complement strand
CCCCACCTTGGTCCGCATAACAACGTAATCGTTGTCGTAAGGGCCGGTGAGAAGCTGCCGCAGCCAGAGTCGCAGTGTCGACTTGAGTTGAAGAATTTGGTTTTCACCGCCCGTAATAACATCCGCTGCACGCCGATGGAGCCGTATTTGGGCATAAAAATCTTCGATAATTTCATCGGTTCGGGCGAGCAACGATTCCCGCACCGCAGCAATCCGCTCGTAATCGAATGCGTCCCAACCGACATAGCGTTGTAAATCGCAATATTTTTCGAACGAATCGACGATCATAGTCTTGCTCCGAGGTTCATTCCCTTCGTTCTAACATCTCGGCAACTTTGCTCCAACTGTGCTCGCCGTGCGAATTAGCACGTATAGCGCAGAGAAAATACATCTCACCACTCGGAAAGACGCCGAAAAAGCCCTGAAACCACTTGGTCTGGAACTTGCAATGTATTCTGACACAGCTCGATAAACCGAGCCCGCGGAGGGAGGACCCGGTCATGTCGTTCACCTACGGCGATGCCTGGTACGGTCAGACACCAACAACGGGAAGATCTGACGACTCATGCTGCAAGATGATCGAGGCCGAGGTCCGCGACCGGCTGAAGTGGCACGACTCGTTCAGGGGCCATCTTGAATCGCTGACTTTTGAACTTGTCGAAGGCACCCTAATACTCACCGGTCGCCTCCCTTCGTTTTACCTCAAACAAATGTTGCAGACGACCTTGAAAACGGTATCGGGAGTAAAGCGGATCGACAATCGTGTCGACGTTGTGCCTCCGCGGTGTGACCGCTCGTGTTAGGAGAAAGGCCATGATCGCTTCTGTAGATCGATTGAAGAGCCTGAAAGTGTCCGACGCGATGGCGCACAATCTCGTCACCATCAGTCTCAATAGCACCATGAGCGAAGCGGCCGACGTACTTTGCGAACACCGCATCACGGGAGCCCCAGTGGTGGATGAACATGGCAGATGCGTTGGAGTCCTTAGCGGTTCAGACTTCATTCATAGCAAAGCGGAAGAACTGCAAGGTGCGAGAACACGTCATGTACTGAAGGGAGGTTCGCCCTTCCAAGCCTATTGCATCGAGGAGGTTCAGCACGATCTCGTGCGGAATCACATGAACCCCAGTATTCAAACCATCCGCGAGGATATTCCCTTGGTGAAGGCTGCACATTGCATGTGCCAAGCGCATATCCATCGACTCATTGTTGTGGACCAATACGCCAAACCGGTCGGCATTCTCACGAGCTTGGATTTCGTGGCTACTCTGATCGGAATCATCGAGGAATGAAAGGAGCTAGCCATGGTCGCCTTGCACCCAAAACACGTCATCGTACCTACTGACTTTTCCGACGAGGCAAACAAGGCCGTCGAAAGCTGGTTGGGGATGGTCGACACTCCCGATCAATTGACCGTACTGCATGTTGCTCCGCCGTCGCCTACCACGGAGGGAGACATGATCATCGGATGGGATCTGGGCAGCGACGACAGTCGCGCGGCACACTTGCGCGAGATCTTGCACAAAAAGTTTTCCGACAAGAAATACGAGGATGTCCACTTTGAAGTGCTCTTTGGCTCCCCGGCCACGGAGATCGCCAAATTCGCTGAAAAACATCACGCCGATCTCATCGTGCTTCCATCGCACGGCAGAACGGGGTTGGCTCGGTTGATGATCGGCTCGGTAGCCGAGCGAGTGGTCCGCTTGGCTCATTGTCCTGTCCTCGTGTTGAGAAGTTAGTGACGTTAGGCACTTGTCGCCGCCGCACGCGCGGCCGGAGAACGACGCACGGATTAGCGACGTCCGGCCGCGAGATCGGCGAGTGCCAGAACTTCGGCGAACGGCACGTTCTCCAATCGACCAAACTCACGGTGTTTGCGGAGCTTGGCTTTGGTGGTCGCTGGCGAAGTGATGCCGCAAAAGAAGCGGGCCATTTGCCGCGGCGACTGGAGAGCCGCATGGCGTTCGGCCATCAACCGCTTCACCGCCGCACGATCCGCGTCGTCAATTTTTGCGCCTGGGGTGGAAGGCAAGATTTGTTTAGGAAGGCCCTCGCAACGGCTGCAGTGGCCGCAATTGTCGCGGCGTTCACCGAAATATTCGAGCAAAAATCGCGTGTAACACCCACCGCATTCGGCCAAGTCCAATACTTTGCGCAAGCGGGCGAGATCGTGGCTCTCACGGCGATCAAAACGCTCGAGCAGCTTCGCTACCAATTGGTTTACATCCGCCGGGCGCCGCAGCACCCGGTAACCGTAGCGCAGTCCGGCAGTTTGCAAGAGGATGTCGCCGGTTTGATCCAAATAATCAAGGGCCGCCACTATCCGCTCGCGGCTTTCGCCCAGCTTCTGAGCCGCCTCGACAACGTCTATCGTTAACCAAGTTTTCCCCTTCTTGGCGATTTGAAAAATGCTCCGCAAAAACTTGGCTCGCGTGTCATCAAACTTCTTGAGAATCTCGGTCGATGGCTTTTGTGGCTGAAACTTGAACTCGGTATACAATGAACCGGTCGGTTGCAGGACTCCTTCCAGTTCCAAATACGTCAGCAGTGTCTTGAACACTAACTCGCGGACGTCGTGCTGGGCCGACAAATCGTAAACTGAGATTTCCAGCGCGTCATCGCCTGCCACAAGTTCGCGGGTGAGAGACTCAATAGCGTCGGGGGTCGGCGTATCTCCGTAACTGAAGTTTTCGAGCGTTACCAGGTCGTCGCGGCAAGCCAACAACTCGCAAACCGCCGGCTGGCCATCGCGTCCCGCGCGGCCAATCTCTTGCATGTAGCTTTCCAGGCTCTTGGGCAGATTGTAATGAAACACGCCGCGAATATTGGCTTTGTCGATCCCCATGCCAAACGCGATCGTGGCCACCACAATCATGTCGTCCGCCGCCATGAAGGCTTCCTGGACGTCGGTGCGATCCTCGGTTTTCATCCCCGCATGATACGCCCGAGCGGAATACCCCTGACTCGCCAAGAGCCCGGCAATCAGTTCGGCGGTCCGCTGCAACGTCACATACACGATTGCCGGGCCCCCGGGCCGCTCGGCCATTTTCTCGAGTAGCAAATCCTTTCGCTCGCGGTCGGTGCAAGCGGTCACGCGCAGTTCCAAATTAGGTCGATAGAAACCGGTCTGGACGACGTTGGACGGGGCCACGTTAAACGCTCGAGCGATGTCGCCGACCACGTCGGGAGTCGCGGTGGCAGTCAATGCTAACACGCGCTCCACCCGGAGACGCTCGGCAAGTGCCGCGATTCGCAGGTAATCTGGCCGAAAATTGTGCCCCCACTCGCTGATGCAATGCGCTTCATCGACCGCCAGCAAGGCAACCTTTTGCCGTTCCAAGAGTTGCAGAAACCGCTCGTTCCCCAATCTCTCGGGCGACACATACAACAATCGTGTCCGGCCGGAACGCAAATCCTCGTAAACTTTCACCGTCTCGTCGCGTTCCATGCTGGAATCGAGTCGAGCGGCGGGGATATTTCGCTCCAACAGAAAATCGATCTGATCCTTCATCAAGGCGATCAGCGGCGAGATTACCACGGTCAGCCCATCCAACAACAGAGCCGGCAATTGGTAGCAAAGGCTTTTGCCGCTGCCGGTGGGAAAGATCGCCACCGCGGAGTCACCAGCGAGCAAATGTCCGATGACCTGCTGCTGGCCGGGGCGAAAGCGGTCAAAACCGAATACGTCGGCTAATTTCTCGTGGGCTTGTTCCATAACAGTCCGAGGTCGGCGAGGGGAAGTGGCAAGCATCGCAAGTTTCTCCGCATGAGGGAAGACAATTCTCCGTGGCACCGTCTGACGATTAATGAAATGCTTCAGTGAACGTTTGTTCACATGTCGCCATCATAATGGCTAACTCCCAGGTTGCAACTAGAAAAGCGAGAAAATCTTGGCAATGTTTGGACTCGCTTGGTATCCGCTCGGCTCCGCCGCGCTCCGCCTCGCGGCTAAACGGATGGGGCCTCTTTTTTCGACCTACATCAGTCAGAATGACAATAAAAAAGCCCAGGGAGGGCCGTCCCCCCTGGGCGTTGCGTTTGCTTGACGATGTAGGGCCCTACGCCACTTTGCGGTAGGGGGTGGCGGTCGGCGCTTCGGTTTCCACTTCGTCCACTTCGGAATGAATCCGCAGAGAGACTTTCGGCGGGTTGCGGCGTTCTTGGATGAAGCCGCGCTGGCCCGTGCGGAAGAACTCGACAAATTCGGCGGCGATTCCTTGTGGGAAGCGCTGTTCAAGCGTCTCCACCATCTCGTCGAAAGTAAGCCCCTCGCGGTAAATCACGCGGTAGGCCGCTTTGAGCTC
>JBGTEU010000673.1:0-3791 GCA_041747595.1 Bythopirellula sp. | reverse complement strand
GGAAGTCGGCAACCCGAAACCGTGCAAACGGCAAATCACCTTGAGTTCAATAGTTAATTTATCATGACCGCTGCCATCGAAGTCGACGACCTCCGCACTTACTTTCACACCGAAGACGGCGTCATCCGCGCGGTCGAGGGCATCTCCTTTTCGATCCCCGTGGGTCATACGCTCGGCATCGTCGGCGAAAGCGGCTCGGGCAAATCTGTCACTTCGCTTTCGATTATGCGACTGCTGACTTCCTCGGCACGCATCGAATCGGGCCGCATCGCCCTCTTGGGTAAAGATCTTGTGAAGCTTCCCGAACCGCAAATGCGCAGCATCCGCGGCAAAGATATCAGCATGATCTTCCAAGAGCCGATGACATCCCTCAACCCGGTCTACAGCGTGGGCAGCCAAGTCGCCGAGGCGATTATCTTGCATCAACACGTTTCCCGCGTTGAGGCCCGAGAGCGCACCATCGACTTGTTCCGTGAGGTGGGCATCCCTAATCCTGAACAACGCGTCGACGCCTATCCCCACCAAATGTCCGGCGGGCAAAAGCAGCGCGTGATGATTGCGATGGCCCTTTCTTGCAATCCGCAGCTGTTGATCGCCGACGAACCGACCACCGCGCTCGACGTGACAATCCAGGCGCAGATTTTGGAAATCTTGCGCAAACTCCGCGACGAGCGCGGCATGGCCATTCTGTTCATTACGCACGATCTCGGTGTGATCGCCGAAATCGCCGACGAAGTGCTCGTCATGTACCGTGGCGAGATGGTGGAGCGTGGCAGCGTGCTCGAGATTTTTGCCAACCCCCAACACCCCTACACAAAAGGACTGCTCGCCTGCCGACCTCGTCTCGATACCCAGTACCGCCGCTTGCCCACAGTGGACGACTTCATGGAAGTCGAGCGAAGCGATGGCCGCGTGCAGCTTCGCGAAAAAAAGATGCCTGAGCTTCGCGAAAAGAAGATGACCGACGAGCGGCTCCGCGAGCTCACCGCCGAAGGCCGCGGGACGCTCTTGCATCCCAAGTCGGAGCTTGCGGCGATGAGCCATCCGTGGGAACAAACACCGCGAGCTGCGGATACAACGTGCGTTGCGGAAGGCACGCAACCGCTGTTGGAAGTGGAGAATCTCGCGGTCCATTTCCCCGTGCGGCGCGGCATTCTCGGCCGCGTTATCGATCACGTGCGAGCGGTCGACGGCATCAGCTTCCGCGTTTATCGCGGACAAACGCTCGGCCTCGTTGGTGAAAGCGGCTGCGGCAAGACCACCACGGGCCGGGCACTCTTGCGATTGATTGAGCCCACCGGCGGTAAAATGCTCCTCGACGGCACCGACCTGCGCTCACTTAGCGGCCGGGAACTGCAATGCTGTCGCAGTCGTATGCAAATCGTTTTTCAAGATCCCTACGGCTCCTTGAACCCACGCATGACCATCGAATCGGCCATTACCGAACCGATGATCATTCAGCGGCTGGGTCATTCAAGGCGCGAACGCCGCGATCGGGCCGCGGCGCTGTTGGAAGAAGTCGGCATGTCGGCGGACCATTTGCGCCGCTATCCGCATGAGTTCTCCGGCGGGCAACGCCAACGCATCTGCATCGCGCGGGCGATTGCCGTTGAGCCGGAGCTGCTCATCTGCGACGAATCGGTCTCCGCCCTTGATGTCTCGGTGCAGGCGCAGGTGCTCAATCTGCTCAACGAAATCCAGTACAAGCGGGGTCTCACTTACATCTTTATCGGCCACGATCTGAGCGTCGTGAAATTCATGGCCGACATGATGGCCGTCATGAACGGCGGCAAGATCGTGGAGTTCGGCCCGTCGCAGGCGATCTACGCCGCACCGCGGGAGGATTACACTCGCAAACTCATCAATGCCACCCCCAACGACGACCTCGAAAACATCCGCCGCCGCGTTGCGGAACGCGAAGCGACCCGAACGGCAAGCCCCGCTATTAGGTAGCAGCTTGTAAACTGTTTGCCAGATCTTTTCCCGAAGTAGATGGAGGAAGCGGCTTGCCGTCTTGACGATAAAGTTCAATTGTTTCGTCAACGATTTGGCAGAGTTCTTCAAAGACCGCGCGCTCGTCATCGCCATGACAACCCCCATACAAGAGTCCCGGAGCGCTACCCACATAGCAGCCGTCTTCATCGGACCATTCAACGATTTTTATGTAGCGCTTACTTTCTTTCATGATTTTGATTCCTCTAAACAGGTCATCCTGAGGGAGCCTAAGCGACCGAAGGATCTAGATTCCACCCGTTACTCGCTCCAGATGATGTGAACGAGGATAACCAAGATTCTTCCAGTCGCGGAACTCCTGTCAGAATGACCTTATCAAACACCAAGACCGCGGAGAAAGCCTGAGGGGACTAGGCTTTCTCACGCGGCCGAGGGTTTGGGAGGGAGAGTCTTGCCATGGCCAAATGCACTCGGCGTGCCGATGCGAAATCCCGCGGAAAACTGAGCGTTTTGAAAGCTTGCGTTGCAAAAATTCGACATCCCGTGTGGCAAATCGGCAAGCTTCTTCCGCCCCCCGACCCCCCTATCTGACTAAACGTATGCTCAGCTTTGCCAGGTTGTTCAGGTTGATCAGGTTGGCAGCGCACATTCTGACGATCTGGTTGGCCTGTTTGCCTTGTTTGCCTTGTTTGGCCGCGCGATTTTTCGAGGCCATGTTGGTCAACTTGGTCAAGACGGTCAACTTGGCACTCCGATTTTCATGATACGACATTGTTTGCCAATCCGCGTGTTGATTGCCAGCGCGTACCGGTAGCGCTGACCTGTCTGGCTAAGAGCTGACAGCTGATGGCCGAGAGCTTTCCTGGTTGTCAAATAATTTGCCGTCATTCGGCGCGAAAGCTTTTCAACACATGTTTGGCTGAATACTCACGGCTGACGGGGGTTTTCTCCCATTATCTCGATAAGTGAACGCCTGTCCACAGTTATTTTTGGCCGGGGAGGCTATATGAAGAGATAGCTTGCTAATGTTGTCGTCAATGCCTCCTCATGTTTGTGCGATAAATTGGGTTGCTGGTCCTGCCCATAACTAACGCAGGACACGCCCTCATTACGCAGCTGGTTTTGCCGTCGATGGGAAGTACCAGCACACACTGCAAAAGGTACGCGGAAGGTTCGAAGGTCCGTTGACTAGTTCCGGATCCTGATCTCATCTTCGGCCACATTGCCGATTCAAGAGGGCCGGGTGCAGCAGGGCGCTATGGCCCTAAAGTCTCCGACTCGTCGTCACTCCCGAGCGTATCCTGCCCTGCAACACGAAGGAAATACTGCGGGTTAGGCTTCCGGCAACTTCTCCTTGTACTTGGCAAAATTGTTCTTCAACTCGTCGATGCAGCCCTCGCAGCATACGAACGCGTCACGCCCTTCGACAGTCACCTTGACGGGAGGACCCATCGATCCCAAAGGCTCGCCACTCACAGGGCATAGACCTTGTTGGGCAGCTGCCAGGGCACGGTCCTCCTGCGAAAGCGATGCCAACACGTCGTCTGTCAGAGGCGATTCGGTAGCTCCAGTGGAACTCTCCGGTTGGCTGGGATCGGTCTTTGATTCGCAACCCAGTGTTGCGAACAGCAGCGCCCCAACCATTCCGGTCATTGTAAATGCTTTGAAATGAACCATGATGATTCTCCTCACATTTGGTGATTAAAACGATTTCAACACTTCAACTAGGTTGTACTAACAGTCCCGATTTCGAGCGGCACACCTGGGACGAGATCAGTGCGTTGCATAGAATGAATGCGATGCCAACGCCAGCGGCGGACCTGAGAGAATAGGACCGG
>JBGTEU010000672.1:0-5449 GCA_041747595.1 Bythopirellula sp. | reverse complement strand
AAATTCCAAATAGTCGATATCATAATAGCCCCAATTGTGTTGAATGCCGAGCGTGCTCGTGCCGTTGGGAATGCTGAACAGCCCCGCGCGATCTTCGGCCCAAGTCATCGACTGATCGAACATGCCATTGCCCGTCTCGCCGTTGACGTGAAAGGTGTAGCCCTTCTCACCGAATTGCGAACGGTAGCCGACCCACATTTCGTACAGGCCCGCGGGGATGTTGGCTTGCAGTTGGAAGCGATCCGAAGCGCTGGTGAAGTCGGTCACGTAGCCAGTGCCCGAATAACCAGGCACGGTGTTACGCACGAGCGTGCCGAACATTTGCCCGGTCTCGGCCTCGAAGCGATGGCTTTGCGCGTGAACGTTGCCCGTAAAGAGCCCGAGTGCCAAGAGAAATAACAATTTCAACCGCATAATAAGTTCCGCCGAGAATAGTCTGTGCTCAAGTGCTTTAATAGCCATTTTAGCAATGCCCGCCAAAAGGAGCAAACATCGAAGGAAGGTTAATTGTAAAACTGCCCACGCCCAACGGCGGGGAACGCATCAACAATGTGCCGAATCGTCGGTGTTTTCGCGTCGGATGGCCAAACCACTTCGATCACGTCGAAGCGACTCGCGTGTTCCAACAGCCCGTGATATTTCAAAAAAGCGAGTGCTGCCCGCGTAAGTCGCTGCTGACGCTGGACATCCACGGCATCGGCCGGCTGCGTCGTCGCATCGAGGCGGCGGGTCTTCACCTCGACAAACACCACCGTCTGGCCGTCGACGGCGATGACGTCGATCTCGCCATAGCGCTGGCGAAGCCGGGTCGTCACCACGCGATAACCTAGTCGTTTCAAAAACCTGGCCGCGACGATTTCACCTCGCTCGCCGAGTGGTTTTGTGCGGCGAAGCAAGCGCAACGATATTTCTGCGCGGCGAAGCAAGCGCAGCGAGGCACGAACTCGCGCGACGAGTCGCTTCATAGTCGGCGGGAATGGTTTGCCGGGCATCATAACGCTCAATGTGTGAGTTCCTGGGGATGAGAACAGCTTAAGTGGGGGGAGGTTTCGCTGCAAATTTTGAATTGGGCAGAAGGTACTCGACCCCGGACATGACCGGCCCTCGCGATGGAAACAGCTCGAACTCATCAAAATCATCGAATTCATCGGGATTCTCTCGAAGCGGACAAGATTCTTCTTCGAAAACATGCTTGTTTTTCCGAAGAGGACAAGCTTCCACCGTAGGGGACAAGTTTTCTGAGGAGTCGGGTTCGAAAACTTGAGCAACCTGATGGTTGGGAAGGGACCATTCCCAGCCATCGACGAAGCCTGTTTTCCTGGTGCTGCCTCCGAGCATGTCAAGCGCACGGCGTAGAGTCCGCTCGTGGAATCCTCCTCCGACGACACCTTCAGCGAATAGATACAGAGCCGACTTGGGCCCGGTGGCGAGCTCCTCGCGAAGCCATTTGCGAGCCAAATTGAGTTCGGCAGCTTCGGGACCGCGTGGTAATTGCGGCGGCGTCAAGGCTTCGGCGGCTGGAGTCGTGATCGTGTCCGTTTGCCAATTGATTTTAGGTGCCGAGAAATCCACGGAATCAATCGTGTAGGCCAGACCAGCCGCGTCGGCGGCGAAGTTATTTTTTATGGGTAGCAAGAGGTATCGACCCGCTTGCGTTTTGTCGCGGCAAACGGTCCAGACGGCGCGGGACGCGGCGACAAACCCCATCGAGCCGGCGGCCTGTTGAATGGCCGCCCCTTCGCTTTTGCGAAAGTGCGAAACGGCGAGCACCGCGAGGTGGCGTTCGGCGGCGAGTTCCGCCAGCGGTTTGAACACCCGCCGCACGATCGTGTGGAAGTGCGAATCGCCCGGCCCGACATACGCGTTGATGGAATCGATGACGATCAGCCGGCAATCGGGCACCGCATCGAGCGCCGCGCGGAGCTTATCGAGGTCGTGCCGCAGGTCGTCAATCGACGGCAAAACGAAAACCTTGCTGGGATCGGCTCCGGCGGCATCGAGCCGGGGGCGGATCGTATCGCGAAGGTCGTCTTCGATTGAAAGGATGAGAACGGAACCGGGGGAAGAAGGGGGATAGGAGCTGGGGGCTGGGGGCTGGTTGGAAGAACCCGCCCCGCGCGCTGTTTCTACTGGCCAGGCTCCGCCGCGGGAGACGCGGGCCGTCACATCGAGCGCGACGAGACTCTTGCCGTTGCCGGGATCGCCGACCAGGAGCGTGACCTTGCCGATGGGAATCCGCCCCGGCCAAAGCCACTCGACGTCTTGCGCGGGATAGTCGGCCGCACAGAGCGTGAGGTCGCGGCGCATTCGGCCGCTGGGTTTTTGGTCGCTGGACTGTTGGTCGCTGGGCATGGGGTCATCGAGAAGCGCAGCGTCAGAATCTGGCAAGTAGGACATGGGGCACCTCGCATCGCTGATAGTATACATTTGTACATTATCAACTTAGCGGAAGGCGCGGCCAAATTCTAGCAGTTTTTTTCACGCCGCATTGTGTAGGCCGGAACGAGCGGTAGCGCTGTTCCGGCATGACTGGGCGACAACGTGGTCCATGCCGGAACTCGCTCAACTCGTTCCGGCCTACGGTTTCAATGCCGAAGGCATGGCAGCCAATAGCCAGGGGTCGCGGCAAGATGAGTATTACGAATCTTGGTGCTACCCCTGGTTAAGGTCAACAGTTTCTCGTCGGCCGAGCGATAAGCGCCGTGCACCGATCGCGCGTTGCCGAGGCCGAAAACAACCGCGGTCGATTTCGTTCTCGTCAACGTCCCGACGAGACTCAGCGCGAACACGTCGAACGAGGAATGTTTTTCATCGGATACCGGGGGTGTCGTCGCTAAGGCTCCTCAACCCCCGGCTATTGGCTTAAATCCCTTCGGATTGTTGTCGGAGGATACGTCGTAGTCATGGCAGCGACAAAAAAACTTGCAGGGTAAGGTTCGCAAGTAAAAGCCAAATGCCGAAAGTGCGTTAGTTATCTTGTTTGACGCAACTTATTTAAGTCTCGATTCCTAGGCAGGACGATATATAATAAGGCAGCTGTCGTTGTCCGATTCAAGCCTAACGCTGCTCATTCGGGCCATATCGCAATGCTTCGCAACCGACGATACATTCACGCTGGTTTCACTCTTATCGAGACCCTTGTCTCGATTGCCATCGTTGGTATTCTAGTGGCGATTCTTATTCCCGCGATTCAGGCTGCTCGGGAGTCTGCACGCAAAGCGCAATGCCAAAACAACTTGAAGCAGACTGCACTAGCGTTGCAGGCGTTTCACAATTCCAAAAAAAACCTGCCCTCCCACTACAACGGTACATCCCTTGCTTATCCGCTCGAAACGTGGGATCTGTTTCACTTGCATTCATGGCGTGCCGCTTTGCTGCCCTACCTCGAACAATCCGCACTCTATGATTCGATTGACTGGCAGGCTCTGGCAACTGATCAGGTGAACGAATCGGTGGCTACCACCGTCGTCTCACCCTACATCTGCCCCAGCGGGGCATCGCCGACCGCGAACCTGGGGTGGGGAGTGCGACATGCACGGCAATCACAAGACGACAAATACCAAGTAGTCCGCAGTGATTACGATGGACTGGCCGGCATGTGGGTTGTTTTCGAAGTTCCGCCTGTTGGAAATTTAGATGGCAACCTCAAATACCTGCGCTGGAGTGTTTGGGGTTCGGCAACTTTTGTCGGCAACCAGTTTACGGGTACTGATCATAAGGTTCTGCCTCCCTTCGACGTCCCGACCGTTGATGGAGACCTTGTTTCTTATCCCGGGGGCAAGTTCAGTGACGTCACCGACGGGCTATCAAACTCGATCATGCTCGTCGAACGTGGCGGCCGGCCATTCCACATGGTGGATGGACGTCCCAATGTAGTACAAGGTAACACTGACGCGCATTACCCTGGCCAAACGGGATGGTCGGCAAGCAGCAGTTTGTCTTATGTAATCCACTACCGCGATGTTGGCGTGAACCGTGACAACGCTTTCGGCATCTACTCGGACCATGCCAGCGGCGCCTATGTCGCGTTGGCCGATGGGTCGGTCACGTTTCTTTCTGTATCAACCGATATCGCCACGCTCGCGAAGATGATCGGACGGTCCGATGGGGAATAGCAGTGCAATCATTGGCTTCAATTTCTCACCTCCAAACGATAAAATCACCCGCATGAAAGCCCCCGTGTTTATTGCCCGTGTTCTTCAATGCCTAGGAAGAGACCTCAAATCGTGCCGAGGTGAATAGCCCTTGCTTCGAAACCAGTGCAGATCGAAAATCAGATAAGATGGATACCGCAAGAGTCAGGCTTGAAAACACTGGCAAGCCAGTGGCACCCGGCGCGGCCAAATTCTACAGAATTTTTCATGCACTGTGGGCGAACCGGCAGAGGCACCCAATAGACCTAGTGACGCAGCTAGGTGTCCTAGGTTTTGCACCCGGTAAATAGTTGAAACTTCAGTCGCGGTCACCGGGTCGACTTGCGAGCAAACCAGCAAGCATTGCCGTGATTAAGAGTAGCAGGCTTTGCGGTTCGGGCACGACCGAAGGATCTCGCGCACCGAATAGGAAAGTGCCGTCGCTGCCGCGAACAGTCATGTAGACTCGGCCATCGATGGAAGCGAGGTCTGAAATCGAGTCGATGTCGATCGAAGCCAGTTGCGGGAAAATATCGAGCAAGGGCATCGTACGATCTAGAAAGCCGGGGACAATGCCGGGGTAAAAGCCGTAGAGTTCAAGTGGTCCAAACGTTTGGGCTACGGCGAAATTACCATGCGAAACAAGGACATCGGCCTCGTTCATAAAATTTCCGTCAGGTTCCCGCAACCAAAAATCTTCGCTATCGATCGCGTAGTTGGGAAACTGCACGAACTCGTTGGGTCCCAGCTCCAAGAAAGCGTCAAAACTGGTGCCGCCTACGTTGACTCCGTTGCCGTCACTCCGTTCACGAATTGAACCAGCCGTATTGAATCCGAAGACAAATCCTTCGAGTAAACCCTGGGGCGACCATAGCATCGGAGAAGAACCGATAGTGCCTGGAATTCCCCCATCACCGAGGGTATAGCCGCTGGGGGTTACATCGATTACGTAGGCACTTATTGACCCGGGCAGAAATTCGCCACACTCGTCGTTGACACAGCCCCCTGGAAACAGCTCGGCAGCGCCGTCAAAGTCACCCAGGTTGGCGAGAACCCGCAGTTGAGAATCGACGCCAACTACACGGCCGTATTGCCAGGTCATGACAGGACTATCCAACTGATCGAATTGGTAGAGTGCTGGCCCCATCATTCCTCGATTGGCCGCAACGTACAGCTCGCCATCGAAGGCTTTCACCACGCGCGTCACTCTCGTGGCATTGGCGATCGGCACAAAGGTACTCAAGCCTGTAGATTCGACGACCCACACTCCATTGGAGACGTTGAGATAGGCCGACCCATCGATGATCTCCAGGTCC
>JBGTEU010000671.1:0-4316 GCA_041747595.1 Bythopirellula sp. | reverse complement strand
GCGGCGGAGATCAACGCCCAACTCACGCGCCAACCGCCGCACGGCTGGCCCAGCGGCCGCTGAGGCATGTCCATCGCCACCGACGACGTCGCCAGCGGTGGCGACTTTAGAAGGAGCTACTTTCGGTGCGGCCTTTTTCTTCTTGGCTTCCGGCTTTTCAGGTTCGGCTTCCGCTTCTTCTTCGACCTCGTCATCCTCCTCGGCTTCGACAATCGCGGGGACATCGTCCTCGGGAGCGGGCGGAATCTCTTCTTCCTCTTTGGACTTCTTTTTAGGCTCGCTCTTGCTCTTTTTCTTAGGGGTCTCAGCCTTGGCTTTGGGCGCCTCTTCTTCGGCCTCGGGCTTTTCCTTCGTGGCCGCGCCATTGCCGGCGGGTTCGAGTTCAAGAATCGCGCCGCCGATCTTGATCGTATCCCCCTCCGCGACGAGCACCTTCACGACCTTGCCACCCTCGGGGCTCGGGATCGGCATGGTCGCCTTGTCGGTCTCGACTTCGATGATGTCCTGATCGGCCTTGATCGTGTCTCCCTCGGCTACGAGGATCGAAAGCACGTCGCCCGATTCAATATTTTCGCCCAAATTGGGAAGCGTAATTTGTGTTGCCATGATCGATTAAATATGAGTTGCTTAGGGACGGGTCGCTTAAGCGACCCGTCCGGGACATTTTTTACGCGTACAGCGCCGAGGGTTTCTCGGGGTTGATATTCAATTCCTTCACCACGCCGGCCAGTTTTCCTTTGTCGAACTTATCTCGCTTTGCCAGTTGCGTGAGCGCGGCGAGCGTGATGCACTCGGCGTCGACTTCAAAGTGACGCCGCAGTGCTTCGCGAGATTCGCTGCGGCCCATGCCGTCGGTCCCCAGCGCGAACAAACCCCCGGGAATCCACGGGCTGAGCTGTTCGGCCAATGCACGCATGTAATCGCTCGACGCGATGACGGGACCTTCCACGCCAGCCAGTTGTTCCTCGAGATAAGATTTGCGAGGCGTTTTGTCGGGGTTGAGCATGTTCCAACGCTCGCATTCCTGGGCGTCGCGCCGCAATTGCGTGTAGCTGGTGATGCTCCAGACGTCACTCGCTACGTCGTATTTCTCGGCCAAGAGATCCGCGGCCCGCAGGGCCTCCCGCAAAATCGCACCGCTGCCAAACAATTGCACATGGGGACCTTTCGCCCCTGTCTTCGAGGATTCGACGCTCTTGATTTTGTACATCCCGCGGATGATTCCTTCCTCGCAACCCGCAGGCATTTCAGGCATCAAGTAAGTCTCGTTTTCGAGCGTGATGTAGTAAATCGCTTGCTCATTGTCCTCGTACATTCGCTTGAGGCCGTCGAAAATGATGACGGCCGTTTCGTAAGCAAACGCCGGGTCATAGGAACGGACCGTTGGGAACGCCATGGCGTTCACCAGGCTGTGGCCATCCTGATGTTGCAGGCCTTCGCCGTTAAGCGTGGTGCGACCCGCCGTGCCTCCTAAGAGAAAACCCTTGGCCCGCATGTCGGCCGCGGCCCAAATGAGGTCGCCGATCCGTTGGAAGCCGAACATCGAGTAATAAATGAACATGGGGATCATGTTTATGCCGTGCGTAGCGTAAGCGGTTCCCGCCGCATTGAACGACGACATGCTTCCCGCCTCGGTGATCCCCTCTTCGAGCAACTGGCCGTCTTTCGCTTCCTTGTAAAACGCAAGCTGATCGGAATCGACCGGCTGATAAAGCTGCCCAAGGTGCGAATAGATGCCGATCTGACGGAACAAACCTTCCATACCAAACGTCCGCGATTCGTCGGGAACAATCGGCACGATGTTTTTGCCGATCTTTTTGTCGCGCAAGAGATCGCCCAAGAGTCGCACGAATCCCATCGTGGTCGACATTTCCTTGCCGGGGCCGGCGCTGACCAGCTTGCCCATCGTTTTTTCATAATCAGCAAGCCGGGGGACTTCCAGCTTCACCGGCTGCGAATTGCGAATCGGTACCGGACCACCGAGCGATTCGCGGCGCTCGCGCAGATATTTCATTTCGGGGCTGTCGGCAGGCGGTTTGTAGAAGGGGGCTTCCGCGACGCGCTCGTCGGAAATTGGTATTCCGAACCGCGAGCGGAACTCGCGGAGTTCTTCTTCGTTGAGTTTCTTTTGATTGTGCGTGACGTTGCGGCCTTCGCCACCCTCGCCGAGACCGTAGCCTTTGATTGTCTTGGCGATCACAACGGTCGGCTTGCCGTTGCGTTGGCAGGCCTTTTGATACGCGGCGAAAACTTTCTCGGGGTCGTGTCCCCCCCGGCGCATCTTCTGCAGCTTTTCGTCGGAGTAGTTCTTCACCAGCTCCAGAAGCTCGGGATGCTTGCCGAAGAAATCTTCGCGGATGAAATCCCCGCCGGAGACGACATACTTTTGATATTGGCCGTCGACGACTTCCATCATCCGCTGCATGAGCAGGCCGGTTTGGTCGTCCTCGATGAGGGGATCCCAATCGCTGCCCCAGATGACTTTGATGACGTTCCAGCCCGCACCGCGGAACGCTCCTTCGAGTTCTTGAATGATCTTGCCGTTGCCCCGCACGGGTCCGTCGAGGCGTTGCAGATTGCAGTTGATCACAAAGATTAGATTGTCGAGTTGTTCCCGGGTGGCGAGCGTGATCGCGCCCAAGCTTTCCGGCTCGTCGCATTCGCCGTCCCCGATGAAGCACCAGACGCGCTTCTTCGAGCAGTCGACGATGCCACGATCGGTGAGATACCTGTTAAACCGCGCTTGATAGATCGCCATGATCGGCCCGAGGCCCATCGACACGGTGGGGAATTCCCAGAAGTCGGGCATTAGCCACGGATGCGGGTACGACGAGAGCCCGCCCCCCTGGCTCAACTCGCGGCGGAAATTTACCAAGTTCTGTTCGGTGAGCCGACCTTCCAAAAACGCGCGGGCATACATGCCGGGGGCCGCGTGCCCCTGGTAATAAACTTGATCGCCATCGTAGCCGTCTTGTCCCCGACCTCGGATGAAATGGTTGAGCGCCACCTCATAGAGTGTTGCCGACGACGCGAACGTCGAGATGTGTCCGCCCGGCGCCGCGGGGTCGCGATTCGCGCGCGTGACCATCGCCATCGCGTTCCAACGGACGAAGCTCTTGATGCGGCGTTCGAGTTCGCGGTTGCCGGGGTAGGGGGGCTGCTTCTCGCGCGGGATCGTGTTGACGTACGGAGTGGTCGCCGTAAAGGGCAATTCCACGCCATAGCGATTGGCGGTCGCCTCGAGCGCGGAGATTAACTGCCCGACCCGTTCAGGGCCTTTGCTCTCCAGCACATAGTCGAGTGATTCCAGCCATTCGGCGGTTTCGGCCGGATCGACGTCATTGGGAATCGGCGTCTTGATCGGCTCGGCTTTGGTATTGGACATAAATGAATTCCCTAAGTCAATTATTCGCTGTGGACGTACGGAGTACAGTGAATGTCATCCTGAGAGAGCCTAAGCGACCGAAGGATCTGGCTTGCCACACCAATACGTATCGCAAAACGTATGAGAGTGGAAGCCAGATTCTTCCAGTCGCAGAACTCCTGTCAGAATGACATGACTTCGCGCCCTTCGTGTCTTTGTGGTCTATTCTTTCTTCCTCTTTGGCCGATAAACTTCGGTCGCCGTGCCGAGGTGGACTTCGCCCGCGAACGCCATCGTCTCGCTTAGCGTTGGATGCGGATGAATCGACTCCGACAAGTCGCGGATCGTGCAACCCATCTCGATGGCCACGACCGCCTCGGCGATCATTTCTCCCGCGCCGGTTCCGACGATGCCACAACCCAACACTCGGTCGGTGCCGGGCTCGATGATCCATTTGGTAAGTCCGTCGGTCTTGCCGATGGCGATGGCCCGGCCGCTCGCTTGCCAGGGGTATTGGGCAACTTGAACTTCGCGGTTCGTCCGCTTCGCCTCGTCAGCAGTAAGACCGGCCCAGGCGATTTCCGGTTCAGTGAACACCACCGCGGGAATCGCCGTCTTGTCGAACGCCGCTGGCTCACCGGCCAATACTTCCGCGGCGACTTTTCCTTCGTGGGAAGCCTTGTGTGCAAGCATCGGGTCGCCCGCCACGTCGCCGATGGCCATAATGTGCGGATCGGCGGTTTCCTGCCGCTCGTTGATTTCGATGAAGCCCCGTTCGTTGACTTTCACCTTCGTGTTTTCCAGGCCCATGCCGTTGGTCACCGGCCGCCGGCCGATCGAGATTAGCACGCGGTCGAACTTGAGCGTTTTCTTTCCCTCGGCGTCTTCGACTTGCACGTTGACGTGATCGCCGGCGTCTTCGAGGGCGACGACTTTCGTGCCGAGCATGATT